>NZ_MLQM01000121.1:0-16826 GCF_001854525.1 Mycobacterium talmoniae | reverse complement strand
CGCCTGAGCGGTGGAGCCCAGCGAGGCCGGGTCGAACGACGGTTTGAAGTAGACCAGCGTGTAGCGCACCACCTGCCGCAGCTGGGGCAGGATGTTGCGACGTGACGCGCGGAGGTACTCCCGCCACAGCCGCGGATACGAGTAGTTCACCGTGGGATCGGCCGCACACATGAACCGCACCGCGCGGTGGATCACGAACATCAGATAGACCAGGGTCACCGCCATCGCGCGGCAGCGGTGCAGGTAGCTGCGGTGGAAGTAGTTCGCCACATCGTGGGCCACGCTGCGGTGCTCGATCTCCTCGGCGCCGTGCCACCGGCAGATGTCGGCCATCGTTGGGTCCACCTCGTAGTCATCCCACGCGGAGTTCAACACGAAATCGCCAAAGATCGCCGTGTAATGCTCGATCGCCGCGATCAGCCACAGCCGTTGCACCATGTCGTTGTATCGGGTGCGGGCAAACCGTTGGGTGCGCGGCGCCAGCAACCGGCGGAAGAAGTACTCGAACTGCCGCAATGCCGGGGCGGTGTCGATGCCGCGGGCCTCCAGGAATTCGGTCACCGCCTTGTCATGCGACACGGCGTGCATCGCCTCCTGGCCGATGAAGCCACGCATGGTGCGGGCCAGGTCTTCGTCCTTGACATAGGGCAGCGCCTCGGTGAACACCTCGCAGAACCAGCGCTCCCCTTCGGGAAGGATCAGGTGCAGGATGCAGGTCATGTCGGAGGCCACCGGCTCGCCGGCGATCCAGTGCAGCGGGGTGTGCGACCAGTCGAAGGCCACGTTGCGCGCGTGGATTTCGACGCCCGCCGGTTCATACGCGTGGGTTGTCATCGTCAAGGGCTCCTCTGGTTTCGGTCGCTAGGCCGCCGCGTTCCAGCGCCGCATGTGCGGCACGTCGTCGTCGAGCCAGTAGGCGTCGCCGTCGTCGGTCACCACCAGCAGCTCCTCGAACTTCAAGCCCACTCCGTCGCGGCCCAGGTGCGGCTCCACCGCCCACAGCCCTGGTGTGGCCGGGAAACCGTACATTCGGCCGTCGGCCCACAACGGTGAGCGGCGCTTGACGGCGTCGGCGAGGAACTCCCGGCCCAGCGTCTGGATGGTGCGGATCCCGAACCCGAACACCGACCTGCCCTTGGGGCCGATCGCGTGCTGTCGGGTCACCTGGTGGCCGATCACCCGGCCGGGATAGACCTTGTGCCGGTTCTTGTTGCCCTGGCGGGCGATCTCGGCGTCCACCGCGCGGTACACCTCGTCGAGCGTCGCACCGCGGCGGACGTGTTCGAGGATCAACGGCCGCAAGGTGCTCAGATCCCGGTCGAGCCGATCCCAGACGTCGGAGTGGCCCAGCACCCCGCCGTAGCCGATGTCGGCGGTGTAGCCGTCGATGATCGGGGCGCAGTCCAGCACGTACGGCATCCCCTCGGTCAACGCGCGCGTGGTGGGGAAGAACTGCAACGGGATGCGGAACCCCGCGAACGCGGACCGGTCGCCGAACCAGGCGAACGGGACATGGAACAGGTCCTGCACGCCGGCCTTGCCCAGCTCCAGCCGCAGATGCGTCGCCGCCTGGCGTTCGGTGACCCCGGGTGCCAGCCATTCCGCGGTGCGTGCCGCGCATCCGTAGGCGATCTGTTGGACCTCACGGAACCGGTCCAGGTCTTGTTCGGTGAAAGCGGCCATCGTCGTTCTCCTCGGCTAGGTGATGCTGCCGTGTCTGCCGGTCACGGACTCATCTGGTAGGTGTCGGCCAGACCACGCGCCGCGGCCACGACCCGGTCGAACCGTTGCGGGTCGGCGACCGGCTCGCGAATCAGATCCAACGCGCGGGTGCGCTGCGCCGCGGTGGCCGACGTCGCACAGTGCAGTCGGGTGGCATGCATGGAGAAGTCGGTGACCAGGACCTCGAAGAGGTGATCGAGGATGCCCGGCTCGGTCTGTTCAAATCTCGCCTGTTCCAGGATGAGTTGGGCGTAGGGCAGCAGGGCGAACAACTCACCGAGCAGGAACAGGAAGTCGACGTCGCGCCGCTGGTCGGCGGTGGGGCCGGCGACGGCCAGCAACGTCTGGAACGCGTCGGCCTGCCGCAGGAATGCCGCCACGTTGGGGATGTGCGCGAACTCCTGCAGGATCGGCCGCCAGTCGGCGAACGCGACCTTGCTCAGCCCGCTGCTGGGCCCCTGGGCGAACAGGAAATCGTCGTTGGTGGTGTCACGGCGTGGCCCGACATCGGGTAGATCCACCAGCAGCGGCGCCACCCGCGGAACCCATTTGGCGATACGAGAATCGGCGACTGCGCTGCTGGCCGCTCGGAGACCGCCGGCAACTGTGCGCACCACATTCGCTGGCGCCCGGCCTACCGGGAGGACGGTCAGTGCGGCCAGTCCGGCGTCGGATGCGTGGAACATGTAGTTCTGCATGAACTTCAGCGACAGCGCCATATTGACGTGCACGGTGCCCTCCAGGCGCGGCAGGCCGGTGACCCCGAGCAGTGCCATACCGAAGTACATGTCGGATTCGAAGGCGCGGGCGGCGATGGTGTCGGAGAGCAGGGTGACGATCTTCTCGCCCTCGCGGGTGACGGTCATCTTCTCGATCGCATTGAACAGCAGGTAGCGCCGGTCGGCGGGGCCCGCGCTGCGCATATAGTCGATGGCGCGTTCGCTGTAGAGCTTCATGCCGACCAGCCGCGTGTACGCCTCGGCAAGCATGCGCCGGATCTGCGGGAACTCGGTGACACGCTGACCGAACAGCACCCGGTTTTCGGCGTGGGTGACCGCCTCGAACATGGCGTGTTCGCAGGCGCCGATCGCGCCGAAGCCGAGGTTGAATTTGCCGATGTTGACCGTGTTGATGGCGGCGTGGAAGGCGTCTTGCCCCACGTGCAGGATGTCGTCGGCGGCGACCGGGTAGTCCTCCAGATCGAATGCGGCGACGTACATTTGGCCGTCGACAACGTTTTTGCGAAGGTGGTAGGCGGGATGTTGGCTGTCGGCGGCGAAGAACAGGTACCCCTCAAAATCGCTCTTCGGCCGACGCTTTTCCAGATCCGAGCTGTCGATGATCGGCTTGTCGGCGCGGCGGCCGAACACCGACACCATCCCGGCGAGGTTGCCGTTGCCGATGTAGTACTTGGCGCCGTTGGCCGTGAATGTTCCAGGAGCCGCCTCATTCGGTTCGAGCACCATGTCGGTGGAGTACACGTCGGCGCCGTGGGCCTGCTCGGACAGGCCGAACGCGAAGATCTCACCCGAATCCAGCAGCGCGGCCGCCTTCTTGCGCGCGGCGCTGTTCGCTGACTGCCAGATCGGCCCCAACCCCAGGATGGTGACCTGCCAGACGTACCAGTACTGCATGCCGTAGAAGCCCAGGATCTGGCTATACATCGCGTTGCGGGCGGTGTCCCAACGTTTGTCCGGATCGCCGTTGGACTCCGATGCCGGGGTCAACAGCGTTGCGAAGATCCCTTCCCGTTTGACCAGGTCGAGAAACTCGCTGTACCAGACCCGATCCCGGTCCTGCTGCTTAAGCCAGCGTTTGCCGTGGGATTCGAAGAACTCGATCGTCGTCCGGAAGATCTCCCGGGTACGCGTGTCGAACTGCGCGAAGTCGGCCCGCTTCGGGTCGAACAGCGCATCGGATCGGACGCTCATCTGGATTCCCCTCTGTCGGGCCGGTGTGGTTCAGGCGTTCCGGAACGCGCGGTAGACGCCGGCGCCGATGAACGCGCCCAGGGTGCTGGGCGTCCAGTCGTGGTCACCGTGCAGCAAGGTGCGGACCGCCCCCTCGCACGCCGACATGAACTGCTCCACCAGCACCGGCAGCTTGCGCTCGACATCGGTGGTGCCCCAGTGCTTCAACGTGGGGCGCAGCAGTTTGGCGAAGTGCTCGGCGATGACAGCGCGGCCGTCGCTGAAGTGTTCGGCGACGGCGGGGTCGGGGTCGCTGCTCATCATCAGCCGCCACGCGTCCAGCCGGCCGGCCACCGACTCGAGCAGCGCCTGGAAGCCCTCGACGAACACCGCCTCGTCGGCGTCGGCGCGGTTACGGGGCAAGACCGCGATCGCTTCGCCGACGAGCAGGCCCTGCTCGCGGTCGAGCAGGGCACGCAGCAACTCCACCCGGTCCCCAAAGCACGAGTACACCACCGGACGGGTCACGGCCAACCGCTCGGCGACCGCACCAATCGTCACCGCCGCCACCCCGCGTTCGTTCGCGATGGCCAACGCCGCATCCAGCACCTGCGGGCGACGCCGCTCCGGCCCCAAATGCGCGGCCCGGGCCCGGCTGTCGGCCGTTCCTACGGTCATGTAGAAAAATACTACACGGCCGAATAATCTGGCGCTAGTGCCGCTGGCTGGACGCGTCAGCGACATCTGTCCGAAGACATCAAATCGGTGTCTGATTTGCGCATTCCGCCGCGCAGCCACGGGCCCTAACGTCGCTGGTATGCCCGCCGATCTGCTGCTCCCCCCGCCGCGGACCACGTTCGACCCCACCCTGCCGGATAGCATCGCCACCCCGTATCCGGACCTCGAAGCGCATCCGGTGTCGGTGCCGCTGCGGGTCAGGCGGGCCGCATGAGGGGCGCGGAACGCCTGGCCGGCAAAGTCGTTCTGATCACCGGCGGGGCGCAGGGCATCGGCGCCCAGGTCGCCCGCCAACTCGTCGGGCACGGGTCCCGGGTCGCCATCCTTGACCACGACATGGCGACCGCCCAACGCCTGGTCGGTGAACTCGGTAGCGCCGCAACCGCGTTCGACGCCGACGTGACGTCCTTCGAATCGATGACCGATGCCTGCGCGGCGGCGGCGGCACGCTTCGGTGGGCTGGATGTCGTGGTGGCTAACGCCGGTATCGCGGGACCCGCGGCGACCGTCGCGGCCGTGGATCCGGGGGAGTGGCGTCGCGTTATCGACGTCGACCTGGTCGGTGTCTTCCACACCGTCGCCGCGACGCTGCCCTATCTGCGGGGGCGACGCGGCTACGTCCTGGCGGTCGCCTCGATCGGCGCAGTGATCCCGGGGCCGACCGTCAGCGGATACATGGCCGCCAAGGCCGGGGTGGAGTCGCTGGTGCGGTCGTTGCGTATCGAACTGGGCGCCACTGGGGTCGACATCGGCATCGCCTACTTCGGCCTGGTCGACACCGGGTTGGCGCAGGACATGATCGCGGGTTCCGGGGTGGGGGCGATGCTGGCGGCCCTGCCCGCCGCGCTCGGCAAGCCCATCCCGGCCGCGACGGCGGCCACGGCGATCACCACCGGCATCGCCCGGCGGGCACGCCGGGTCTACGCACCCCGGTGGGTGCCGATCCTGGTGGACCTGCGGGCACCGCTGGTCTTGGCCGACCGGTTGCTGGCGGTGTGGCCGAGCATGCGGCGCATCGTGCGCGACGCCGATGTGGAGGTGCCGGCATGAGGCGGCGGCCCTCGGTGGGCATCGTCGGGGCCGGCATGTCGGGGCTGTGCCAGGCCATCCTGCTGCGCCAGGCCGGCATCACCGACGTCACCGTCTACGAGAAGTCGCACGACGTCGGCGGCACCTGGCGCGACAACACCTATCCCGGTTTGTCCTGCGACGTGCCATCCCGGTTCTACCAGTTCACCTTCGCCACCAACCCGGGCTGGAGCAAGTTCTTCTCGCCGGGACGCGAGATCTTCGACTACTTCGGTTGGGTGACGGCCGAGTACGGGCTGCGCGACGCGATCCGGTTCGGCGTCGAGATCACCGGTGCCCGATTCGACGGGGATCGGTGGCGGCTGACCACCGCTGCCGGGGCGACGGTGTCGCACGACTTCCTCATCTCGGCGGCCGGCGTCCTGCGGGAGCCGCGGCTGCCCGATATCGACGGGCTGGCCGACTTCGCGGGCCCCGTCATGCATTCGGCGCGATGGGATCACGGTGCGGACCTGACCGGGAAGCGCGTCGCCGTCATCGGCACCGGGTCTACCGGCGTGCAGATCGTCTGCGGACTCGCCGACACCGTCAGCACGCTGGAGCTATTCCAGCGCAGCGCGCAATGGATTCTGCCGCTGCCCAATCCGAGCTATCGCCGCTGGACGGGTGCCCTGCACCGCAGCATCCCGGTGCTGGACACCCTGGCCTACCACGGCTACCACCACGCGTTCGAGTTCTTCGCCCGCGCCCTGGTGCGGCCGGGATGGCGCCGCACGTTGATTGGCAACCTGTGCCGGATCAACCTGCGCACCGTGCGGGACCCGGGCCTGCGGCGCCGACTCACCCCGGACTACCAGCCGATGTGCCGGCGACTGGTCATCTCGGCGGGCTTTTATCGGGCCATGCAACGGCGCAACGTGCACCTGGTCGATACCGGGATCGACCACGTCGAAGCCGGCGGCATCGTCACCGCCGACGGGGCGCTGCACGAACTCGACGCCATCGTGTTGGCCACCGGTTTCGACGCTCACGCGTTCATGCGGCCGATGACGCTGGCGGTCCGTGACGGGCTCACCGTCGAACAGCTGTGGGAGGCCGGGCCGATCGCCCACCTGGGGGTGGCGTTGCCCGGTTTTCCGAACTTCTTCATGCTGATGGGGCCGCACAGCCCGGTGGGCAACTACTCGTTGACCGCGATCGCCGAAGCGCAGGCCGGGCACATCCTGCGCTGGATCCAGCGTTGGTGCGACGGGGATTTCGACACCGTCGCACCCACCCGGGCGGCCACCGACGAGTTCAACGCGAGCATGCATGACGCCATGCCCGACACCGTGTGGGCAACCGGTTGCACCAGCTGGTATCTGGGCACCGACGGCCTGCCCGAGCTGTGGCCGTGGACCCCGAATGCCTATCGGCGGCGGCTCGCCGCGCCACCGAACCCCGACCACTACGACTTGGGTACCACCGTGAAGGAAACGACCACCCGGGACGCCTACCACGCCCGGGCCGGCGGTCAGGAATAGAGCGTCTCGAATTGCTTGATCGAGCGCTCGATATCGCCCTTGACCGCGCGGGCGGCGGTGGCGCCGATCGGGCCGAACAACGGCCGGCCACCCATGTCGATGCGCAGGGTGAACTTCGATCCCGCCGGCGCGGCGGCGATGGTCAACGTCAGCGCGTATTTGGTGCCGCCCACGCCGTCGCCGGTGATCTCCAGCAGCGCGGGCGCGTCGAGCTTGCGGACCGTCCAGGTGACCCGATTGCGCAGGCCCTTGGCGCCGGCCACCCCCACCAACGTGGTGCCGACCGCGAGTTCGGCCGGGACCTCGCACCGCCAGCCCTGATGCAGCGACAGCCAGTCACCCAGTTCGGCCAGGTTGGAGGCGTGGGCCCAGGCCTGCTCGGGGGGCAGTGCCAGTTCGCGGGAGAGTTCGAGTTTGGCCATCGGCAAATACTAGGTCGGCCCGGCGGCGTGCAGTCGCTGATTTGATATATTCGGACAGGTGGTGGTCGGCGATGATCACGGCGCGGACTGGGACCTCCCGAGGCCGGTGGCGACCTGTCGGCACCTGCTGGAGGCCGCGCGGCTCCACGGGATCGCCGCGGCCGACTGCCTTACCGGCACCGAGTTGCGGCTCGCCGACATCGGTAACACTGCCACCGAAGTCCAAGCCCGCCAGGAGCTGGCCATCGCCCGCAACATCCTTGCCCGCGTGGATGATCCGAGCGCGTTCGCGCGTGACGTCGGGCTCCAGTACAACTTCGCGAACATGGGGGTACTCGGCTACGCGCTGCTGGCGAGCCCGACCATGGGGGACGCGGTCAACATCGCCTGCCGCTACGCGACGCTGTCCTCGACTTTCCTGCGGCTGATCCGCCGCGACACCCCCGACGGTGCCGTGCTCGAATTCGACGACAGCGCCGTCCCCGCCGATGTTCGTGAGTTCATGGTGGAACGCGACCTGTTCGCGCTGACCAATATGATGCCGTTGCTGATTGGGCAGCTGGAGTCGGCTATCACGTTGAAAGTCGAGTTGCCCAACATCGAATTCCCGACCGACCGGTTCGAGCTTCCCTGGCTGACAATCGAATTCGACACCTCGTCGACGCGGACCGCGGTCACCATCCCACCCGAGGTGCTGGCGGTTCCGATGCCGGCCGCCGATGCCGCTACCGCGGCGGCGTGCGCTCAGCAGTGTGAAGACCTGCTGCAAGCCCGCCGGCAACGACGCGGCATGTCGGCACAGGTCCGCGCGCGCCTGGTCCGCGAACCCGGTCGACTGCCGTCGATGGCCGCGATCGCCGACGAGCTGTGCATCACCGAACGCACCCTGCACCGTCGGCTCGCGGCCGAACACACGAGTTATCGAGCGTTGGTCGACGAGGTCCGGGTGACGCTCGCGGCCGCCCTGCTGGAGTCCGGTCTCACCGTCGAGGCAACGGCGCGCCAACTCGGCTATTCGGAGACGGCCGCCTTCACGCGTGCCTTCATCCGGTGGACCGGCACGCCGCCGAGCAAGCATCGCCGGGCGAATGTCTGAAGATCGGTCACCCAACCGCGAGTGGGAATCTCACGACGCGACACGCCGACCCGGCGTCGTGCATTTCCCGGTCGGCGCCGCCAGGCGCTTTAAACCACCCAGATCGCTTGGGCGGCCGGGCTGCCCAAGTCGACGGTGCTGCCGGCGTCCTCCGCTTTTTCGATGGCCACCGAGATGATGCCGGCGAACTCGCGGCGGGTCAGCACCTTCAGCCGCGAGTCCAGGCTGATCCCGACGCTGTCGAAGTAGCGCAGCATCTCCGGATCGGCGTCGGAAATCCGGGCCACCGTGCCGGCGTCGCCGTCGTGGCAGGCCCACAGCTGCCGGGCCGGCGGGCTGGGTACCTGCCCGTCGGCGGCCGGGATCGGGTCGCCGTGCGGGTCGCGCTGCGGGAACCCCAGCTTGGCGTCGATGCGGGCGATCAGCCGGTCGGACACCGCGTGCTCGAGCACCTCGGCCTCGTCGTGCACCTCATCCCAGCCGTAGCCCAGTTCGTTGACCAGGAAGGCCTCCAGCAGTCGGTGCCGGCGCACCATCGCCAGCGCGGCGCGCCGTCCCGCCTCGGTCAACGTCACCGCACCGTATTTCGCGTGATCCACCAGGCCCTGGTCGGCGAGTTTGCGGATGGACTCCGAGGCGGTGGACGCCGACACCCCGATCCGCTCGGCCAGCATTTTGGTGCTGACCTTGTCCGGCGACCATTCCTGAGCGGTCCAGATGACCTTCAGATAGTCCTGGGCGACGCTGGACAGGTCGCCAGGCTCGTCCTCAGGGCTCACACCCCAAAGCTTAGGCAATCGTCACCTGATTCGGGGATCCCGCCCACTTGCGCCATGGTGCGGTCCGCGCCGATAGGCTTGCCCCTGTGCAGCGGTGGCGGGGGCAAGACGAGATCCCCACGGACTGGGGCAGATGTGTACTGACCATCGGCGTGTTCGACGGGGTGCACCGTGGACACGCCGAACTGATCGCGCAGGCGGTCAAGGCCGGGCGGACCCGCGGCGTGCCGACGGTGCTGATGACGTTCGATCCGCACCCGATGGAAGTCGTGTTTCCCGGCAGCCACCCCGCGCAGCTGACCACGCTGACCCGACGCGCCGAGCTGGTCGAGGAAGCCGGTATCGACGTGTTCCTGGTGATGCCGTTCACCACCGACTTCATGAAGCTCACCCCGGACCGCTACATCCACGAACTGTTGGTCGAACACCTGCACGTGGTGGAAGTCGTGGTGGGCGAAAACTTCACGTTCGGCAAAAAGGCCGCCGGCAACGTCGAGTTGCTGCGCCGCGCCGGTGAACGGTTCGGGTTCGCGGTGGAATCCATGTCCCTGGTGGCCGAACACCTCGACTCGGAGACCGTGACGTACTCCTCGACCTACATCCGGTCCTGCGTCGACGCCGGCGACGTGGTGGCGGCCGCCGAGGCGCTGGGCCGTCCGCACCGGGTCGAGGGGGTGGTGGTGCGCGGCGACGGGCGCGGCAAGTCGCTGGGCTTTCCCACCGCCAACGTGGCGCCGCCGATGTACTCGGCGATCCCGGCCGACGGCGTGTACGCCGCCTGGTTCACCGTGCTCGGGCACGGCCCGGTGACCGGAACCGTCATCCCCGGCGAGCGGTATCAGGCCGCGGTCTCGGTCGGGACCAATCCGACATTCTCCGGGCGCACCCGCACCGTGGAGGCGTTCGTCCTGGACAGCACCGCCGATCTGTACGGCCAACACGTCGCGCTCGACTTCGTCGCGCGCATCCGGGGCCAACGGAAGTTCGACTCGGTGCGCGAGCTGGTGGCCGCGATGGACACCGACACCGACCGGGCCCGCAACCTACTGGCCGGCGGCTGACGCGGCGATTCGGCGGCGCCCGGCCACACTGCTAGACTGCCCGGCGAAACGACGCGTGCTGCAGTCCGCGGTGGCCGCCCGTTAATTCCCTGATCGCGGACCGATTGATGGAGATATTTCGTGGCGCTGACCGCCGAGCAGAAAAAAGAGATCCTCGCCGACTACGGCCTGCACGAGACCGACACCGGCTCCCCGGAGGCCCAGGTCGCGTTGCTGACCAAGCGGATCATCGACTTGACCGAGCACCTCAAGGTGCACAAGCACGACCACCACTCGCGGCGGGGGTTGCTGCTGCTGGTGGGTCGTCGCCGCCGGCTGCTCAAGTACGTGGCCCAGGTCGATGTGGCGCGGTACCGCTCGCTCATCGAGCGGCTGGGCCTGCGCCGCTGACCCACCCGCCCGTCATGCGCGCCCTGCCCGCGGCCGTGCTGCTGGCCGCGATCACCGTATTGGGGGGAGTGACCGGCTGTTCGTCACCGGCCAACGCCGCAGACCTGCGGGTGGGGGATTGTCTGCAGCTGGGGGGCACCGCGGACCGGCCGGAGGCCGCCAAGGTGGCCTGCGGCGGCGCGACCTCGAATTTCAAGGTGGTGGCCACCGTCGTCGGCGCCGCCAACCGCGAGCAGTGCCCCACCGACGTCGACTCGTCGTACTCGATGCGGAACGCGTTCAGCGACGCCAGCAGCACCGCCTGCCTGGACATCGACTGGGTGATCGGCGGCTGCATGAGTGTCGACCCGGCCAACACCACCGACCCGTTCCGGGTGGACTGCACCGACACCTCGGTGCCGCATCGGCAGCGGGCCACCCAGATCCTGCGCGGCGTGGCCAGCGTCGACGAATGCACCAGCGGCCTGGGCTACGCCTACGACGAGCGGCAGTTCACCGTCTGCGTGGAGGACGTGACCTGATTGCGTCGGCGCGCTGCGCCCGCGCAAGGGTTTGCCTCACGGCGGTGAAATAGGGCCTCACCGGGCCCGCAGTGTAGAGTGAGGGCGTTCCGGGCCAGGTCGGCCTGGACATCGGTGCGGTGTGCGCGATCCGCGCGTACCGCTCCGGCGTGTGACGACGAGACACGGTAAGACAGCCACGGCCTGCATCGGGCGGTCTTCGGTAGTGGCTGCCGGACACCCACAAGGTCCGATCCGGCAGCTTCGATCGATGGCCGTAGCCGCATCCAGGTTGGAGTCTCGGGTTTACCTGTCGCACGCGAAACAGCTGAATAAACCCAGAGAGGCTGTACGGACGTCCATGTCTGTAGCTGAAATTGACCAGGGCGTGTTCGAGGCGACCGCCACCATCGACAACGGGAGCTTCGGCACCCGCACCATCCGGTTCGAGACCGGTCGGCTGGCCCAGCAGGCCGCCGGTTCCGCCGTCGCCTACCTCGACGACGAGACCATGCTGCTCTCGGCGACCACCGCCAGCAAGAGCCCCAAGGAACACTTCGACTTCTTCCCGCTGACCGTCGACGTCGAGGAGCGGATGTACGCCGCGGGACGCATCCCCGGCTCGTTCTTCCGGCGCGAGGGCCGGCCGTCCACCGACGCGATCCTGACCTGCCGGCTCATTGACCGGCCGCTGCGCCCGTCGTTCGTCGACGGCCTGCGCAACGAGATCCAGGTCGTGGTGACCGTGATGAGCCTGGACCCCAACGACCTCTACGACGTGCTGGCGATCAACGCCGCGTCGGCGTCCACCCAGCTGGCTGGCCTGCCGTTCTCCGGCCCGGTCGGCGGGGTGCGGGTGGCCCTGATCGACGGCACCTGGGTGGCGTTCCCGACCGTCGAGCAGCTCGAGCGGGCGGTGTTTGACATGGTGGTGGCCGGCCGGGTCCTCGAGGACGGCGACGTGGCCATCATGATGGTCGAGGCCGAGGCCACCGAGAACGTCATCGAGCTCGTCGACGGCGGCGCGCAGGCGCCGACGGAGACCGTGGTCGCCGAAGGGCTGGAGGCCGCCAAGCCGTTCATCGCCGAGCTGTGCAAGGCGCAACAGGAACTCGCCGAGGCCGCCGCCAAACCCACCGCCGACTACCCGGTGTTCCCCGACTACGCCGACGACGTGTACTACTCGGTGTCCTCGGTGGCCACCGACGAGTTGGCCAAGGCGCTGACCATCGCCGGCAAGACCGAGCGCAACGACCGCACCGACGAGATCCGGGCCGAGGTGCTCGAGCGGCTCGCCGACACCTACGCCGGCCGGGAGAAGGAAGTCTCCGCCGCGTTCCGGTCGCTGACCAAAAAGCTGGTGCGCCAGCGCATCCTGACCGACCACTTCCGCATCGACGGGCGCGGCATCACCGACATCCGGGCGCTTTCCGCCGAGGTTGCGGTGGTGCCCCGGGCGCACGGCAGCGCGCTGTTCGAGCGCGGCGAAACCCAGATCCTCGGGGTCACCACGCTGGACATGGTCAAGATGGCCCAGCAGATCGACTCGCTGGGACCGGAAACCTCCAAGCGCTACATGCACCACTACAACTTCCCGCCGTATTCGACCGGGGAGACCGGCCGGGTCGGCTCGCCCAAGCGGCGCGAGATCGGGCACGGCGCGCTGGCCGAGCGGGCGCTGGTGCCGGTGCTGCCCAGCGTCGAGGAGTTCCCGTACGCCATCCGGCAGGTGTCGGAAGCGTTGGGCTCCAACGGATCCACCTCGATGGGCTCGGTGTGCGCGTCGACGTTGGCGCTGCTCAACGCCGGGGTGCCGCTGAAGGCGCCGGTCGCCGGGATCGCGATGGGCCTGGTGTCCGACGACGTCGAGGTCGACGGCAAGGTCGAGCGCCGGTTCGTGGCGCTGACCGACATCCTGGGTGCCGAGGACGCGTTCGGCGACATGGACTTCAAGGTCGCCGGCACCAAGGACTTCGTCACCGCGCTGCAGCTGGACACCAAGCTCGACGGCATCCCGTCCAAGGTGCTCGCCGGTGCGCTGAGCCAGGCCAAGGACGCCCGGCTGACCATCCTGGAGGTGATGGCCGAGGCCATCGACGCCCCCGACGAGATGAGCCCGTACGCGCCGCGGGTCACCACGATCAAGGTGCCGGTCGACAAGATCGGTGAGGTGATCGGGCCCAAGGGCAAGATCATCAACGCGATCACCGAGGAAACCGGGGCGCAGATCTCCATCGAGGACGACGGCACCGTGTTCGTCGGCGCCACCGACGGCCCGTCGGCGCAGGCCGCGATCGACAAGATCAACGCCATCGCCAACCCGCAGCTACCCAAGATCGGCGAGCGGTTCCTGGGCACCGTGGTCAAGACCACCGACTTCGGGGCGTTCGTGTCGCTGCTGCCGGGCCGGGACGGGCTGGTGCACATCTCCAAGCTCGGCAAGGGCAAGCGGATCGCCAAGGTCGAAGACGTGGTCAAGGTCGGCGACAAGCTGCGGGTCGAGATCGCCGACATCGACAACCGCGGCAAAATCTCGCTGATCCCGGTGGCCGATGCGGACACCGACGGCACCGCCGAGACCGCCGGGGCTGCGCCTGCCGATGCCGCGACCGCCAGCAGCTAACCTGGCGGCGGTGCGCCGCACCACCTTGCCCGGTGGGTTGCGCGTGGTCACCGAACACCTGCCCGCGGTGCGGTCCGCCTCGGTCGGGGTCTGGGTCGGGGTCGGCTCGCGCGACGAAGGTGCCACCGTCGCCGGGGCCGCACACTTCCTGGAGCATCTGCTGTTCAAGGCCACCCCGTCGCGGACGGCGGTGCAGATCGCGCAGGAGATGGACGCCGTGGGTGGTGAACTCAACGCGTTCACCACCAAGGAGCACACCTGCTATTACGCGCACGTGCTCGACACCGACCTGGAGTTGGCCGTCGACCTGGTCGCCGACGTGGTGCTCAACGGCTGCTGCGCCAGCGCCGACGTGGAACTGGAACGCGACGTCGTCCTCGAGGAAATCGCCATGCGCGACGACGACCCCGAGGACGCGTTGGGTGACGTGTTCTTGTCGGCGTTGTTCGGCGATCATCCGGTGGGGCGGCCGGTGATTGGCAGCGCGGACTCGGTGTCGGCGATGACCCGCGCGCAGCTGCACTCGTTTCACGTGCGCCGCTACACACCGGACCGGATGGTCGTCGCGGTGGCCGGCAACGTCGACCACGACGCCGCGGTCGCGCTGGTCCGCGAGCGGTTCGGGCCGCGGCTGGTGCGCGGACGCCGCGCCGCGGCGGTGCGCAAGGGCACCGCGCGGGTACCCGGCCAGCCCGGCCTGACGCTGGTGAACCGGGACGCCGAGCAGACCCATCTGTCGGTGGGGGTGCGCACCCCGGGGCGGAACTGGCCGCATCGCCGAGCGCTGGCCGTGCTCAACACCGCCCTCGGTGGCGGGCTGAGTTCCCGGCTGTTCCAGCAGATTCGGGAATCCCGCGGGCTGGCCTACTCGGTGTACTCCACGGTGGACACCTTCGCCGACACCGGGGCGCTGTCGGTGTATGCGGCGTGCCAGCCCGAGCGGTTCGCCGATGTGGTCGCCGTGACCGCCGAGGTGCTGGAATCGGTGGCCCGCGACGGCATCAGCGCGGCGGAGTGCCGGATCGCCAAGGGCTCGTTGCGCGGCTCGTTGGTGCTGGGGCTGGAGGATTCCGGGTCGCGGATGCACCGCCTCGGGCGTAACGAGCTCAACTACGGCGAGCAGCGCAGCATCGCCCGCACCCTACGGGAGCTGGATGCGGTGACCGTCGAGGAGGTCAACGCGGTGGCCCGCCAGCTGCTGCATAAGCCCTGCGGTGCCGCGGTTCTCGGCCCGTACCGATCGAAAGGGGCGCTTCCCCGGCGCCTGCGGGTGATGGCAGGCTAGACGCATGGTGTTGGGCTTCTGGGACCTCGAGGCGCCCATCGTGGGGGCGCCGATGGCCGGTGGTCCGGGGACCCCGGAGCTGGCGGCCGCGGTCTCCAACGCCGGCGGGATGGGTTTCGTGCCCGGCGGGTACGTGAGCCCCGAGCGGTTGGCCGACGATATTGCCGCCGCGCGCGCCCTGACCACCGGCCCGATCGGGGCCAACATGTTCGTGCCCCAGCCCAGCGTCGCCGACTACGCGCAGTTGGATTACTACGCGCAGCGACTCGATCAGGTCGCCGAACACTACGGCGTCGAGTTGGGCGCGCCCCGCTTCGACGACGACGCCTGGCAGCGCAAGCTGGAGGTGCTCGCCGACGTGCGGCCCGAGGTGGTGTCCTTCACCTTCGGCACCCCGCCGCCGGATGTGCTGCGGTGGTTCGGCGCGCTGGGCATGCTGCTGTTCGTTACCGTGACATCGACTTATGAGGCCGGGGTGGCCGTCGCCGCCGGCGCGGACGGCCTGGTGGTGCAGGGCCCGGGCGCCGGTGGTCACCGGGGAACGTTCGCGCCGGATATGGAGCCCGGCACCGAGTCGCTGGACGAGCTACTCGACAAGATCCGCGCCACCCACCGGGTTCCGCTCATCGCGGCCGGGGGACTGGGCACCGCGCACGACGTCGCCGCCGTGCTGCACCGGGGGGCGGTGGCCGCCCAGGTCGGCACCGCGCTGCTGCTCGCCGATGAGGCCGGCACCAACGCCACCCACCGCGGCGCGCTGAACAACCCGGAGTTCGGCACCACGCTTGTCACGCGGGCGTTTTCGGGCCGCTATGCCCGCGGTTTGGCGAACAACTTCACCCGCTTCCTCGACGACGTCGCCCCGCTGGGCTATCCGGAGGTCCACCACATGACGTCGCCGATCCGTCGGGCCGCTGTGGCCACCGACGACCCGCACGGCACCAACCTGTGGGCCGGAACGGCGTTCGCGTCCGCCCGCACCGGCAAAGCCGCCGACATCGTGGCCAGCCTCGTCTAGCGTTTTTTGCGCGGGATGGCGCCGACTGTGCGGTCTCATACGCGATCTGCCGTTCAGGCGTATGAAGCCGCACAGTCGTGAACGCTGCGGCCCGTCAGCTCAGCACGCTGGCCGGGTCGGTGAACGGCAGGCCCAGATCTGTGGCCACCCGGTCGGACAGCAGCGCGCCGCCGTGCGTGGAAAGCCCGTGGGCCAGTGCGGGGTCGGCGCGGCAGGCGGCGTGCCAGCCCTGATCGGCGAGGGTGAGCACGTAGGGCATGGTCGCGTTGGTCAGCGCCACCGTCGACGTCTTGGGTACCGCCGCCGGCATGTTGGCCACGCAGTAGAACAGGGTGTCGTGCACGGCGAAGGTCGGGTCGTCGTGGGTGGTGGGCCGGGAATCCTCGAAACACCCGCCCTGGTCGATGGCGATATCGACCAGCACGGTGCCCGGCTTCATCTGCGCGACAAGGGCATTGGCGATCACCCTGGGTGCCTTGGCGCCCGGGAGCAGCACCGCCCCGATCACCAGGTCGGCGCGTTTGACCGCGCCCTCGAGCTCGTACGGCGAGGAGTAGCGGGTGCGGATCCGACCGGCGAATTCGGCGTCGAGGTCCCGCAATCGGTTGATGTTGACGTCGAACACGGTGACGTGGGCGCCCATGCCGCCGGCGATCCGGGCCGCGTTGTACCCGGCGGTGCCGCCGCCGATCACCACCACATCGGCCGGTCCCACCCCGGGCACCCCACC
>NZ_MLQM01000120.1:0-16881 GCF_001854525.1 Mycobacterium talmoniae | reverse complement strand
ACCCCGGCCCCGGTGCGCGGCGCGCTGGTGGCCCGGCTGGGCGAGCTGCTGGTGCAGCACCAGGAGGAGCTGGCGGCGCTGGTGACGATCGAGGCCGGCAAGATCACCGCCGAGGCGCGCGGCGAGGTGCAGGAGATGATCGACATCTGCCAGTTCGCCGTCGGCCTGTCGCGGCAGCTGTACGGCCGCACCATCGCCTCGGAGCGACCCGGGCATCGGCTGATGGAGACCTGGCACCCGCTCGGTGTCGCGGGGGTGATCACCGCGTTCAACTTCCCGGTGGCGGTATGGTCGTGGAACACCGCGGTGGCGTTGGTGTGCGGGGATCCGGTGGTGTGGAAGCCCTCGGAGCTGACCCCGTTGACCGCGCTGGCCTGCCAGGCGCTGCTGTCCCGCGCCGCCGCCGACGTGGGGGCGCCCGCCGCGGTGAGCGGTCTGCTGCTGGGCGGCCCGGATCTCGGCGAGCGGCTGGTCGACGATCCGCGGGTGGCGCTGGTGTCGGCGACCGGGTCGGTGCGGATGGGCCGGCAGGTGGGCCCTCGGGTGGCCGGGCGGTTCGGTCGGGTGCTGCTGGAGCTGGGCGGCAACAACGCCGCGGTCGTGACGCCGTCGGCGGAGCTGGATCTGGCGGTGCGCGCCATCGTGTTCGCCGCCGCGGGCACCGCCGGGCAGCGCTGCACGAGTTTGCGGCGGCTGATCGTGCACCGTTCGGTGGCCGACGACCTGGTGGCGCGCATCGCGGCCGCCTACCGGCAGCTGCCCATCGGCGATCCGTTCGCCGACGGCACGCTGATCGGCCCGCTGATCCACGAGACCGCCTACCGCGACATGGTGGGCGCGCTGCAGCAGGCGGCCGCCGACGGCGGCGAGGTGATCGGCGGTGAGCGCCACGAGGTCGGTGATGACAGCGCCTACTACGTCACCCCGGCGGTGGTGCGGATGCCGGCCCAGACCGACATCGTGGCCGCCGAGACGTTCGCGCCGATCCTGTACGTGCTGACCTACCAGCACCTGGACGAGGCGATCGCGTTGAACAATGCGGTGCCGCAGGGTCTTTCGTCGGCGATCTTCACCACCGACATGCGGGAGGCGGAGCGGTTCATCGACGGGTCGGACTGCGGCATCACCAACGTCAACATCGGCACGTCGGGGGCGGAGATCGGCGGCGCGTCCGGCGGGGAGAAGCAAACCGGCGGTGGCCGCGAGTCGGGCTCGGACGCGTGGAAGGCGTACATGCGTCGGGCCACCAACACCGTCAACTACTCCGACGAGCTGCCACTGGCCCAGGGCGTGCAGTTCGGCTAACTGGCGAAATTGCGCCGATTGTGCGGTTTCATACGCCTCGTCGCCGAAAAGCGTATGAAACCGCACAATCGGCGCTTCGCCCAGCCGCTCGCCGAGCAATGACCGGGTACGGTACTAAACCATCGGGTCGGCTCGGTCGGGGGGAGCAAGCATGGCGGGGGTCGCGCGGTTCGTCGGGAAGGTGCCGCATGCGGACCCGGGTTCGGTCTGGGCGGTCATGTATCCGGGTGACATTGAGCTGTACCGCCTCGACCCGCCGCTGCGCGGCTACTCGATGGTCGCGGCGGCGCAATCGATGTGGGCGATGCGGGTGCTGCTGGCCACCGATCCCCCCGAGCTGGCCGACGACCCGGTTTGCACCCACCTGTTCGGGATCACCGGTGGCGAAGGGTTACAGATCGAGTGGGGCGAGGAGCTGTTCCGCGCCAGCGGCCGGACCCCGCAGCGCGCGTTAGCCGAGGCCGGGTATTGGCTGCGTTAGCCGAGTTCGGCGTGCGCGACGGCAACCTCGGCGGCCAGTGCGGCGTTGTCGGCGATCAGTTGTTGGTTGACCGCGACACTGGCGCCGCCGGTCAGTTCTTCCACCAGCGCCAGCACCGCCGGCGTCACCGCCGGGCCGGTCACCCCCGCGTGCTGCACCCGCTCGACCGCCTCGGCGAGCACCGGCTCGATGTCTAGCCCCGGATCGGGCGCCCGGCCCAGCAGCAGCCCCGATTCGCCGGCCAGCTGCCAGTGGATCAGTCCGACCCGGGCGGCTTCGGCGGCGGTCTCGACGCGGGCGGCGACCGTCGGACCGCCCTCGCCGCTGTAGAAGACCGGCAGCGTCTCCACCCGCCACCCCAGCACCGGCACGTTGAGGGTTTCCAGCAGCTCGGCGGTGGCGGGCACATCCAGGATGGCTTTGGCGCCCGAGCACACCACCAGGGCCGGGGTGCGGGCCAGCTGGATCAGATCGCCGGAGATGTCGAGGGTTTCGGCGAAACCGCGGTGCACCCCGCCGATCCCGCCGGTGGCCATAAAGCGGATGCCCAGCACCCGGCAGACCGCCAACGTCCCACCGACGGTGGTGGCGCCCAACGCCCGTTGCGCCACACAGGCCGCGATGTCTCGAGCCCCGGCCTTGCGTGCGGTGGTGCCGGCCTCGGCGAAACGGTCCAGGTCCGCGGCGCCCAGCCCGGCGCGCACCCAACCGTCGACAATGCCGACGGTGCACGGCACCGCCCCGGCGGCCCGCACCCGCCGCTCGGCTGCCTGCGCGGCCGCCAACCCGCGACCGTGGGAAAAACCGTGCGACACCAGGGTGGTCTCCAGCGCCACCACCGGCCGACCAGCGTGCAGCGCGTCGGCGACTTCATCGGCCACCCGCAGCACATCCACCCCGCCACTATGCCCGCGGTTATGCCGGCACGGCGTCGGTTTGCCGGTCCCAGACCCGATGCTTGGCCAGCGCGGCGGCGAAGGCGTCGAAGAACGCATCGGACAGGTCACCGGCCGCCGCGGTTGTCGTCACCACGCCGTGGGCGTCGACAACGTCGGTGCTGTCGGCGATGCGTTCGCCGATCCCGGCTTTCGGCAACAACTTGATGCCGGCACCGAACGCCGCCACCGGCTTGAGGTGCTTATAGGCCTCGGTGACAAAGTGCATCGCGTACCCGTCACCGGCGAGCGTCTCCACGGCGTCCGGCCCGCACGGCACCACGACCGCGTCGTAGAGCACCGACGCCATGGTGGTGATGGCCCGGTCGACGGCCAGCTCGCCGCCGGACCCGCCGGCCAGGGTGCCGCCGGCGGTCGGCGCCAGCACCTCGGCGATGGCGCCGCGCTGCCGCAGCGCCGCCACCAACGCTTCGGTGCCTTGCACGTCGACCCCGTCGGCGGCCAAAATCGCGACCTTGCGGCTTTGGATGCTGTCGGTGGCGGTGTTGAGCTGGGACAGCGCCGGGGAGGCCGCCAACTTGTCGTCGACGGGTTGCTCGTCGGGCACCGGCAGCCCCAGTTTGCCGGCGACCTGCGCGGCCAGGTCGTGGTCGACGAGGTTCAGCTGATCGACCACCCGCGACCGGATTTCGGGCGCCTCCACCTTGCCCAACTCGAACGCGTAGGCGGCGACGATGTGCTCGGCCTCGACCGGTGCCATGCTCTTCCAAAACATCCGGGCCTGGCTGTAATGGTCGGCGAAGCTTTCGGCGCGTTGACGGATTTTCTTGCCCTCCACCTTCTGGGTGTAATGCCGGAACACGCCCTCGTCGGCGATGGCCGGGCAGCCGCCGCCGACCGAGTTCTTGTAGTAGCTGGACTTGCCCTGCGGGATCGAGATCTGCCCGTAGCCGTCGTGCTGGTTGGTGCGGACGTCGGCGATGGGCCGGTTGATCGGCAGTTGCGCGAAGTTGGGGCCGCCGAGCCGGATCAACTGGGTGTCGAGGTAGGAGAAGTTGCGGAACTGCAGCAGCGGATCGTTGGTGAAATCGATGCCCGGCACCACGTTGGCGGTGCAAAACGCCACCTGCTCGGTTTCGGCGAAAAAGTTGTCCGGGTTGCGGTTGAGCACCATCTTGCCCACCGGCCGCACCGGAACCTGTTCCTCGGGGATGATTTTCGTCGCGTCGAGCAAGTCGAACGCGAAGTTGAACTCATCGCTCTCGGGGACCAGTTGCACTCCGAGTTCCCATTCCGGGTACAGGCCGGCCTCGATGGCCTCCCACAAATCGCGGCGGTTGAAGTCGGGGTCCTTGCCGGCGATCTTCTGGCATTCGTCCCAGATCAGCGAATGCACCCCGAGTTTCGGCTTCCAATGGAACTTCACGAAGGTGCCTTCGCCGTCGGCGTTGACGAACCGGAAGGTGTGCACGCCGAAGCCCTGCATCATCCGGTAACTGCGCGGCAGCGCCCGGTCCGACATCAGCCACATGATGGTGTGCAACGTTTCGGGCTGCAGCGACACGAAATCCCATAGGGTGTCGTGCGCGGACTGGGCTTGCGGGATCTCGTTGTGCGGTTCGGGTTTCACCGCATGCACGAAGTCGGGGAATTTGATGCCGTCCTGGATGAAGAACACCGGGAAGTTGTTGCCCACCAGGTCGTAGTTGCCCTGATCGGTGTAAAACTTCGTCGCGAAACCGCGCACGTCGCGGACGGTGTCGGCGGAGCCGCGGAAGCCGGCGACGGTGGAGAACCGCACGAACACCGGGGTCTGCTTGCCCGGGGTGGTGAGGAAGTTGGCGGCGGTGTACGGCGCCAGCGAGTCGTCGTAGGGCTCGAAGTAGCCGTAGGCGCCCGACCCGCGGGCGTGCACGACGCGTTCGGGGATCCGCTCGTGGTCGAAGTGGGTGATCTTTTCGCGGGCGTGGAAGTCCTCCAACAGCGTCGGGCCCCGCTCCCCCACGGTCAGCGCGTCGTCGGTGTGGTCGACCCGCACCCCCTGCTGCGTCGTCAGGTACCCGCTGTCCCGGCTGCACCGGTATTCGTCCAGCTGCCGCTGCTTTGCATCCCGGTCGTTGGTCGCCACCGTGACTCCTCTCGTCTCGGCATAGGAATTCCCCGCGTGGGTACCCGCCCCAGGCGCCGACAAACGAAGCCGCGCTGATCGGCGGCCAGAATCTGATTGAGGGCAGCGGAGATGTTCCAACAGAAACGCCAGCGCGAGCAGACGCAAAATCGCACAAAAGGCGTTCGCGCGATGCGATTTTGCGTCTGCTCGCGCCCGTGTTTCGACTCTAGACGATTATTTCCGCCCCCCGCCGGGTATTCACCGGTATTGTTCAGGGAGGGAGCGCGGGAGATGTCGGTGAACGTGTTGTTGCTGACGGATCAGTCCGATCCGGACGTGGTCTTACCAACGTTGCCGTTGGTTGCTGAGACCGTGGTGCACGCCCCCCCTCGGCAAACCCAGCCCGCAGCAGTTCGACGGCCCCGACGTGGCGGTGGTGGATGCGCGCACCGACCTGCCCGCCGCCCGGCAGGCCTGCCGCAAGATCACCGTGGCGGCGCCGCAGCTCGCCGTGGTCGCGGTGGTGTCCCCGGAGGACTTCGTGGCGGTCGATCTGGAGTGGCACGTCGACGATGTGGTGCTGCCCACCGCCTGCACCGCCGAGCTGCAGACCCGGTTGCGGTTGGCGATCGCCCGTCGGCACAAGGCGGTCGAAGACACCCTGCAGTTTGGTGACCTCGTCCTGCACCCGGCCAGCTATATCGCGTCGCTGGCCGACCGGGAACTGGACCTGACGCTGACCGAGTTCAAGTTGTTGAGTTTCCTTGTCCAGCACGCCGGTCGAGCGTTCACCCGCACCCGGCTGATGCATGAGGTCTGGGGCCACGAATGCGGCCGGCGCACCGTCGACGTGCACGTGCAGCGGTTGCGCGCCAAGCTGGGCGCCGAACACGAATCGATTGTCGACACGGTCCGCGGCGTCGGCTACATGGCGCCCAGCCCGCCACGGCAGGTGACCCCCAAATCGGCTTAGCCCACCGGCCGGCCCTGCGCTAAGTCGCGGGCCTGGCGTTCGTTTTCCACCGACGGCGCCGAACCCGGTAGCCGCTTGCCGGCCACCTCGGGGGTGAACCGCAGCGCGACCATGCCGATCAGGCCCGCCGCCATCAGCAGGTAGGCCGGCACCATCAGGTTGCCGGTGCCCGAGATCAGCGCCTCGGCGATCAGCGGGGTGGTTCCGCCGAACGCCGACACCGAGATGTTGAATCCGACGGCCAGCGCGCCGTAGCGCACCGTGGTGGGGAACAGCGCCGGCAGCGTGGCGGGCAGGGTGCTGTCGAAGCACAGCAACATCACCCCGATCAGCAGCACCCCGGCGAACACCACCGGGTAGCCGCCGCCGGACCGGATGAGCAGGAACGCCGGCACCGAGCCCGCGAGCAGCAGCCCGCAACCGGTCCACAGCACCGGTTTGACGCCGATGCGGTCGGACAGCCGCGCCACGAACACCACCGCCGACATCACCACCAGCAGCGTCAGCACGATCATCGCCAGCCCGGCGGTGTGGCCGATGCGCACGATCGCCTTCAGATAGGTGGGCAGATAGCCGGTCAGCATGTAGTCGGTGACGTTGTAGGCCAACACCAAACCGATGCAGATCAGCAGCGGCTTCCACTGCTCGATGATGGTGCGCCGGAACTGTTGTCCGCCGTCATCCCCCGACGTGTCCTGGTCGCCGTTGGCGTCTTGGTAGGCCGGTGACTCTTCCAGCTGCAGGCGCAGATACACCGCGATCACCCCCAGCGGGGCGCTCAACAGCAGCGGGATACGCCAGCCCCAGCTCAGCATCTGGTCGTCGGTCAGCCAGGTGTGCAGGCCGGTGACCAGCGCCCCGGCGACCACATATCCGGCCTGGGAGCTCAGCGGCAGGAAGCTGGCCATCATGCCGCGCCGCCGGTCGGGGGCGTGCTCGTTGACGTAGGTCATGGTGCCGACGTATTCGCCGCCGGTGGAGAAGCCCTGAAAGATGCGGGTGACGATGAGCAGGATCGGCGCCCACATCCCGATGCGGTGATAGCCGGGCAGCACCCCGGTGGCGGTGGTGCCCAACGTCATCAACAAGATGGTGGCCACCAACACCTTTTTGCGCCCGATCCGGTCACCGAGCGGGCCGAAGATGAACCCGCCCACCGGCCGGACCGCAAAGGCTGCCGTCAGGGTGCCGAAGGTGGCCAGCAGGCTCCCGGCGCTGGCGCTGTTGCCGGGGTAAAACACCCGTGCGAGCGTGGTGGCGATGTAGCCGTAGACCCCGAAGTCGTACCACTCCATGAAGTTGCCGACGGCGGTGCCTTTGATGGTGCGCCGCAACTCCGCGGGATCAGCGACCCGGATCTCGGTCAGGGACCATCTTCTGCGGCGCCGGTGCCCGCGAGCGCCCGCGCGTCGTGTTGTACCCATCGCCGATGAGGTACCCACAATGGCGCATCTCATGCATCGGTGCCGCCGGCCGAAATCTTAGGAAATTCATGGTTTGGCGCCGTCACCAGCGGGGAAGCAAAGGATGTCGTCGACAGCACGAGAGGGGTGGCAGGCAATGAGAGTTATCGGCACCGAAACAGTCCGGCGGGCAGGCCTGACCGCCCGCGTGCTGGGCGTCGCGGTGGTGACCGTGGCGGCGCTGCTGGCCGCACCGGTCGCCGCATCCGCGGCGGGCTGCCCGGACGTCGAGGTGGTGTTCGCCCGTGGCACCTTCGAGCCGCCCGGGGTGGGGGCCACCGGGCAACAGTTCGTCGATGCGCTGGGCTCGCAGATCGGCGGCCGATCGCTGGACGTCTACCCGGTCAACTACCCGGCCAGTACCGACTTCCCCACCGCCGCAGACGGGGTGATCGACGCGAGCAATCATGTCCGCGCCACCGCCGCCAACTGCCCGACCACCAAAATGGTGCTCGGCGGCTACTCGCAGGGCGCGGCGGTGATCGGCTACGTCACCGCCGCCAGGGTTCCCAGCGGATACACGCTGCCGGCGGGTCTCGCCGGGCCGATGCCCCTGGATGTGGCCAACCACGTTGCCGCGGTTGCGCTGCTCGGGAAACCGTCCAACGCGTTCCTGGAATCGGTTGACGCGCCGCCGATCGTGATCGGCCCGCGCTACGCGGGTAAAACCATTGACCTGTGCGCGGACGGTGACCCGGTCTGCTCGACCGGCAACGACAACGGCGCGCACACGCTGTACGCATCCAACGGGATGGCGGCCCAAGCGGCGGGCTTCGCCGCACGCCACCTCTAACCCGCGACCTGCCGCAGCGCCGCGGGGGTGAGGTCAGCGCGCGACGGGTACCCGTCGACGGCCATCAGCAGGTCGGCTTCGGCCAGCAAGGTGCGCAGCACGTGCACGATGCCGTCGACGCCGCCCAGCGCCAGCCCGTAGGCGTAGGGCCGGCCGATGCCCACCGCCGTCGCGCCCAGCGCGAGCGCCTTGATGATGTCGGCGCCGCTGCGGATTCCGGAGTCGAACAACACCGGCAGCCCGTCGGCGCCCTCCAACACCCCGGGTAAGCAATCCAATGCCGGCAGACCGCAATTGGCTTGCCGGCCACCGTGGTTGGAGCAGTAGATGCCGTCGACCCCGGCGTCTTTGGCGCGCCGCGCATCGTCGGGGTGGCAGATTCCCTTCAGGATCAACGGCAGCCGGGTTTCCGCACGCAGCCAGTCGAGGTCGTCCCACCGGAATGGGCCACCGAAGATCGGCAGCTTGCGCACCGCGGCCTGCGTCGGATCTTCGCCCGGTTGCAGGCTGGCCAAAAACACCGGGTCGGTGGTGTAGTTGGCCAGGCAGCGGCTGGGCACCTGCGGGTAGTTGCCGGCGCTCAGATCGCGCGGCCGCCAACCGGTCACCCAGGTGTCCAGGGTGACGACGATGCCTTTGAACCCGGCCCGCTCGGCGCGATGCACCAGGCTGGCGGCCATGTCGCGGTCCGGCGGTGTGTAGAGCTGAAAGAATCCGGGGGTATCGCCGCACGCCGGGGCGACGTCCTCCATCGGATCCGACGACAGCGTGCCCGCCATGAACGGGATGCCGGTGCGGGCCGCGGCCCGCGCGCTGGCGAGGTCGCCGTGTCCGTCTTGGGCGCAGACCCCGATGACACCGATCGGGGCCAGGAACACCGGGGCCGGCAGCCGCACCCCGAACAGCTCGACGGACAGCTCACGTTCGGTGGGGGCCACCAGCATCCGTGGGATCAGTCCCCAGCGCTCAAATGCCCGACGGTTGGCGCGCTGGGTGTGCTCGTCGCCGGCGCCGCCGGCCACGTAGCCCCACACCGACCGCGGCATCGCCGCCGACGCGTCGGCCTCCAGGTCGGCGAATGTAATGGGCAACGAGGGGTTTTCCCCTCGTTGCCCATTTTGATAGATCTCGTCTTGGTACTGTGCGAACGCCATAGCCAAGAGGTACCCGGCGGTCGGTCCACCAAACCGGGGTGGTGTCAGGTCCCAAACCCGTGCTGCGGGGCCACCACCGACACCGGCACACCCGTGGTTGCCAAGTGGCTGGCGGCGAAGTCCGCTCCCTGGCTGACGATGCTGCCGTCGTCTGCGTAGCTGTTGTGCGCGGCGAAGTTCATCCCGTCCGAGCAGACCGGGTCCTCGGGGACGCACAGCTGCAGGGTCTTGGGCAGATACTCCGCTCCGATCGTCAGCGGCGGCTGGTTGAGGAAGCTCATGGCCCGGACATTGGGGGTTCCGAACAGCACGACGGCGGCGACGTGATCCGCCACGTCGGGCTGGAGGGGTTTGGGCACCGTCGCCGGATCGACCCCATCCGGGATAGTCGGCGAGGTGACGAAGCCCATCACCGCCGCACCCTGGGAGTAGCCACCGAGCACCATCTTGGTGTTGGGACAGTTGGTCGCCCGCGAAACGACGTGGGCGCCCGCGTCGCGCACCCCGTCGACACCGGTGGCCCACTCGTCGCTGGCCGGGTAGCGGACCGGATACACCGCAAACGGTTTACCCAGGCGTGCGCTCAAGGCGTTGACGAACGCCTGCCCGGTGGGCCCGACCCCGGGTGGCTCGCCGGTGCCGCGGGCGAACACCACCTCCGTGTCGGGGCACGACTCGGCGGTCGCGGATGGGATGGCGGAAGCAAGAACGGAAGCGCTGAGGCCCCACGCAGTGACCACCGCGGGGCCGAGAAGATGAGCGATGTGGTGTGCAGTCATGCGCAATAGGTGCCCACGTCGACACCACCTCAAACAGCCAATTTTCGGCAGCCCGTGCCGGGGCCGCACACCGCCCCGAGCAGCGCGAACGCCTCACCGGCCGGGGTGACCGAAAGTCCTTCTCTGCCCGGCGGACTGGCCTGGCCGCGACGGGCAGCGACCCCCGATCGCGGCGGGGCTCCCCGGTGCGGTTGGCGAGTGGGTAAACGGTGGCGGTGATCGCTGAGCAAGCTGCTAGACAAAGTGACCCATGTTTGCTAGGAAAGAAAAGTCCGTGGTCTGTCTTCAGACAGCAGGGCGGGTGTCACCACGGCGCGGGACGACCGCGCGACGGAGGAACCCTATGAGCCCTGCTTTCGAACGCTCCCCCCCTTTCTCGGTCCGCAGTGCTGACTTTCTCCATACCCAGTACTGAATGGATTCGGTCGCACTCCGGCGGGGTACTCCCGCCGGGTGAAAGGGGACAATCATGGATGCGGATAGTAGGAGTTGGCGGCACCGACTGACACGCGCGGCCGGTCTGGCCGTTGCGCTGCCCGGATTAGTTGGCTTGGTAGGGACTGCACCACCCGCCCGGGCGGCGGCGCCGGAATTCCTGCAAGTTCCGTCGCCCTCGATGGGCCACAGCATCACCGTGGAGTTCCAGGGCGGCGGGTCATCCGCGGTCTACCTGCTCGACGGTCTGCGGGCCCGCGAGGATCGCAGCGGCTGGGACATCGAAACGCCGGCATTCGACGAGTACGCCGGGTCGGGCATTTCGGTGGTGGCGCCGGTCGGCGGACGCGCCAGCTTCTACACCGACTGGTACGGGTCGGCGAACGGCCAAACCTACAAGTGGGAAACGTTCCTAACCAGTGAGCTGCCCGGTTACCTGTCCGGTCGAGGGGTCCGGTCCAGTCGCAACGCGGTGGTGGGGGTGTCGATGTCGGGATCCTCGGCGCTGATCTTGGCCGCTTACCATCCCGGACAGTTCGCCTACGCCGCCTCGCTGTCGGCCTACCTCACCCCGTCCAGCGGTGACGGGCCGGGCCTGATCAAGCTGGCGATGAACGACGAGGGCGGCTTCAACCCCGAAGACATGTGGGGGCCGGCCGGCGGCCCCGGATGGCAGCGCAACGACCCCACCGTTCAGGCCGGAAAGCTGGCCGCCAACAACACCCGGCTGTGGGTGTACAGCGGCAACGGCAGCCCGTCGGAAATCGGTGAGGGCAGCCTGCCGGGCACGGTCATCGAACAGATCATCCTGCAAAGCAACGTCGCTTTCCAGAACGCCTACACCGGCGCCGGCGGACACAATGCCACATTCAATATCGACAGCAGCGGCGTGCACAGCTGGGGTTACTGGAATGCCCAACTGGTCGCGATGAAGCCGGACATGCAGCGCACGCTGGGCGCGGGAGGCGGCGAACAAAGCTGAGGCCGGCGGCCGGGCCGGCCATCCGACCGTTTCGCCGGCGGCGCCCGGTTATAAGCACGGTTGAAATTCTGGTTATGACACACCGGGAGGCACAAATGAGTAGCACCGAATTGAAACCCGATGTCGATCACGTTCGGTCGCACTACGATCGGTCTAACGATTTCTTCCGACTTTGGTTGGACCCGACGATGACGTACAGCTGCGCATATTTCGAACGCGACGACATGACGCTGGAAGAGGCGCAGATGGCCAAGGTGGACCTCGCGCTGGGCAAGCTGGGGCTGAAGCCGGGCATGACGCTGCTCGACATCGGCTGCGGGTGGGGTTCCACCATGCGCCGCGCGGTCGAGAAATACGACGTCAACGTGATCGGACTGACGCTGAGCGAAAACCAACTCGCCCACTGCCAGCAGAAGTTCGCCGAGATGGACAGCCCGCGGTCCAAGGAGGTGCGACTGCAGGGCTGGGAACAGTACAGCGACCCGGTGGACCGCATCGTGTCGCTGGGGGCCTTCGAGCACTTCGCCGATGGGGCCCGCACCTACGAGCGCTACGACGATTTCTTCAAGATGTGCTACCACGTGCTGCCGGATGACGGCGTCATGCTGCTGCATTCGATCGTGGTGCCCACCGCCGAGGAGGGCGAGCGACTCGGGCTGAAAAAGACGATGTCGCTGCTGCGGTTCATCCATTTCATCCTGACCGAGATCTACCCCGGTGGCCGGTTGCCGCAGATTTCGATCGTCGACGAACACGCCACCAAGGCCGGCTTCGAGATCACCCGCCACCACCTGATCGGGTCGAACTATGTCCGCACGTTGGATACCTGGGCGAAGAACCTGGAAGCACATAGGGACGAGGCGATCGAGCTGAAGGGTGAGCAGACGTATCAGACCTTCATGAAATACCTGACCGGTTGCCGCGAACTGTTCCGCGACGGCTACACCAACGTCTGCCAATTCACGATGGTCAAACCCGCGGCGTAAAGGTGGCGACCAATGACCGATCTGAAACCGTACTACGACGAGTCGCAGGCGGCCTACGACATCTCCGATGAGTTCTTTTCGTTGTTCTTAGACCCGTCGATGGCCTACACCTGCGCATACTTCGAGCGCGACGACATGAGTCTGCAGGACGCGCAAAACGCGAAGTACGACTTGGCGTTGAGCAAACTCAACCTCGAGCCGGGCATGACGCTGCTCGACATCGGCTGCGGGTGGGGCGCCGGCTTGGTCCGGGCGGTCACGCGCTACGACGTCAACGTCATCGGGATCACGCTGAGCCGCAACCACTGCGACTACAGCGCGGCGACGCTGGCCGAGCTCCCGACGAAACGTCACGCCGAGGCCCGCTTGCAGGGCTGGGAAGAATTCGACGAGAAGGTCGACCGCATCGTCACCATCGAGGCGTTCGACTCATTCAAGAAGACCCGGTATGCCGCCTTCTTCGACCGCGCCTACCAGATCCTGCCCGACGATGGCCGAATGTTGTTGCACAGCATCTTCACCCATACCCAGCGCTACCACCATGAGCACGGCATCCCGATGACGATGAGCGACCTGCGGTTCATCCGATTCCTGCGGACCGAGATCTTCCCCGGCGGCGAGATGGCCGGCGAGGACGACATTATCGAGTTTTCGCGGGCCGCCAAGTTCTCCCTCGAGCAGGTCCAGTTGTTCCCGGAGCACTACGTGCGGACGCTGGAAGCCTGGGCGGCCAACCTGGAGGCCAACCGGGACCGTGCCATCGCGATCCAGTCCGAGGAGGTCTATGAGCGCTACATGCACTACCTGACCGGCTGCGCGGGCCTGTTCCGGAAAGGAATCAGCAACGTCGGGCAGTTCACCCTGATCAAGTAGCAGCGAACGAAACGAGGCGACACCATGGCTCGGTTCTCGACCGGAAACGGTTTCCCTGATGTCGTTGTCACCGGCGTCGCGATGACGACCGCGCTGGCAACGGATGTGGACAACACCTGGAAGAAGCTGCTGGACGGGCAAAGCGGGATCCGCAAGCTGGAGGACCCGTGGGTGCAGGAGTACGACCTGCCGGTGCGCATCGGTGGGCATCTGCTCGAGGAGTTCGACCACGAGCTGACCCGGGTGGAGCTGCGTCGACTGTCGTATCTGGGCAAGATGTCGACGGTGCTGGGCCGGCGGGTTTGGCAGAACGCCGGAGCGCCGGAGGTGGACACCAACCGGCTGATGGTGTCGGTGGGCACCGGCTTGGGCTCACCCGAGCAGCTGGTCTGGGGATACCAGGACATGGTTGCCCGCGGCATGAAGGGGGTGAACCCGCTGGGCGTGCAGATGTACATGCCCAACGCGTCCGCCGCCGCCATCGGGCTGGAGCGCGGCGCCAAGGCCGGTGTGTGCACTCCGGTGTCGGCGTGCGCGTCGGGCGCCGAAGCCATCGCCCAAGCCTGGCGCGACATCGTCTACGACGAGGCCGACATCGCGATCTGCGGTGGGGTCGAGAACCGGATCGAGGCGGTGCCGATCGCCGGGTTCGCCGCCATGCGCATCGTGATGTCGACCACCAACGACGACCCGGCCGGCGCGTGCCGGCCGTTCGACAAGGACCGCAACGGGTTCGTGTTCGGCGAGGCCGCCGCCCTGCTGGTCATCGAGACCGAGGAGCACGCCAAGGCCCGCGGCGCCACCATCCTGGCCCGGCTGATGGGCGCGGCCATCACCTCGGACGGCTACCACATCGTGGCCCCCGACCCGCAGGGGGAGCGCGCCGGCTACGCGATGACCCGGGCGATCGAGCTGGCCGGGCTGGCGCCCACCGACATCGACCACGTCAACGCGCACGCCACCGGCACCCGGATCGGCGATCTGGCCGAATGCAAGGCCATCGACAATGCGTTGGGTGACCACAAGCCGGCGGTGTACGCGCCCAAGGCCGCGCTGGGTCACTCCGTCGGCGCGGTCGGCGCGGTGGAGGCGATCCTGACCGTGCTGGCGCTGCGGGACGGCGTCATCCCGCCGACGTTGAACCTGCACACCCTCGACCCCGAGATCGACCTGGATGTGGTGGCCGGGGATCCGCGCCCGGGCGACTACCGCTACGCGATCAGCAATTCGTTCGGGTTCGGCGGCCACAACGTCGCCCTGGTCTTCGGGAAATACTGAGGCCCGCGCACGAATTGCGCCCTAGCGCAGTTGCCCGGCGAGGGCGCCGGCCAGCACGGCCAGCGCGACGAACATCCACGCGACGTAATCGCCGACGTGGCCGGAGTGCACCCGGTGCAGCGCGGCAATCGCCGGCCGGGACGCGGTCACCGCGATCCGGGTGAGCAGCGACGGGCCGCGACGCAGCGCGACCACGGCGACGCCCGCCGCCGCCGCCACGCCGAGCACCGACAGCACCACCCCGGTCGACGTCCAGCCGGGCGCCGGGCCGGTCGGTAGGCCCGCCGGCGGCTGCCCCAGCACGGCGGCCGCATAACCGCCGACGTCGACGAAGCGTCGGGCCGCGGTGTCGGCGGCCGCGCTCACCGAAGGCAGCACACCGACGGCCAGGCAACCCGCCAGCAGCGCGATGATCGGCGCGTAGAGGCTCGGCGGGATCCGGCGCAGCACGGTGTCGGGTTCCTCCGCCCCCGTCGTCGATGGGCCGGCGTCGGCGTCGTCCACCGGCGCCGTCCCGGCCCCCCAGTGGGTGAAGCACCGCAGCCCGGCCCGCAGCACCGCGCCGCCGGTCATCGCCGAGATCGCCAGGAACAGCGCCGAGCCCCAGCGCGACCCCACCGCCTCCTCGGACAGCGCCTTGCCCAGCGCGGTCCCAAACGGCGGCAACCCGGCCAACGCCAGCGCCGCCGCGAAATACAGCCCGCCCAGCAGCGGCTGGCCCCGCCCGCGACCCGCCAGGTCCCGCTCGTCGACGCTTTGATGACGGTCCAGCAGCACCCCAACGATCAAGAACAGCGCCGCTTTCGCACCGGCATGTCCGACCACGTAGACCGCCGCCCCGCCGACGGCCGGTGGGCTCAGCGTCGCGGTGGCCACCAGGAACAGCCCCATATGCCCGATCGTGGAATAGGCCAGCAGCCGTTTGAGGTGGCGCTGCAGCAGACACATCACCGCGCCGAGCACCGCGGTCAACACCCCGAGCGCCAGGAAGGTGCGGCCGACCGCGGGCCCCGGCAGCGCTTCGGCGAACACCGTCCAGTACACCCGCCACACGCCGTAGAGCCCGAGCTCGACCATCACACCGGAAAACAGCACGCACACCCCGGCCGGTGCGACCGCGTGCGCGTCGGCCAGCCAAAAATGAAGCGGCACGACCGCGGCCTTCACCAGCAACGCGGCCAACACCAACACGAACGCCGCCACGGTGAGCGCGTCCGGCTCCGCGCTGCGCAGCCCGATCCCCAGTTGCGCCAGGCCCAGCTGCCCCACCCGGGCGTACAGCATGGCGATGCCCACCAACGTCAGGCAGGCGCTCAACGATTGGATGATCCCGAAGTTGAGCGCGCCCTGAATCGCCGACCGGTCTTCAATCTTGATGCCGGTCAACGCATACGCCACCGCCCCCATCAGTTCCAGGAACACGAACAAGTCGAACAGGTCCGCGGCCAGCACAAAGCCGTTCATCGCCGCCAGGAACAGCAACACCAGCGCATCAAAGCGGGGGCCGGCCTCATCCAGGCCGCGGTAGCTGTACAGCACCGCGCACGCCGTCAACCCGCCGACCAGCATCACCAACCCGACCGACATCGGGTCGGCGAGCAGGGCGATACCCACCGCGGTCGACCCGTGCGGCACCCATCCGCCGATCCAGGTCACCAGGCGGTGCTGCCCCACCGCGACGGCCAGCAACCCGGCCGCGCCCGTCGAGGCCAGGGCGATCAGCACCGTCAGCGCGCTGACCGCCGCCCGGGGCAGCCAGCGGCCGGCGGCCAACAGCAGGCAGGCGGCCAGGATGGGCGCCGCGATCAGCAGGGGAAGCAGCTGCGCCGCGGTGGTGTGCACGCTCGCCTCAGCCCTTGAGCGCCGACAGCTGGTCCGGGTCCAGGGTGTGGTGGCGTTTTTGGATCTGGATGGCCAACGCCAGCAGCAACGCGGTGACGGTGGCTTGGATGACGATGTCGGTCAACGTCATTGCCTGCACCACCGGGTCCACCACACCCGTCGGCGGCGGCCCGGACCCGGCGAAGATCGGCGGTGCGGCGCCCCGCTGATACCCGACCGCCAGCAGCAGCAGGTAGGTGCCGGCCTGGGCCACCGACAGGCACACCGTGGCGTGGATCAGGTTGCGGCTGCGCACGATTCCGAACGAGCCGATCAGCAGCAGCCAGCCGGCGACACCGTAGATGTAGCCGCTCATCGGCCGCCGTCCCCGGCGATGGTGATCTCCTGGGCCAAAAACTGCGCCAACAACACCGTCATGCCGCACGCGACCTCCAGGCCGACCGCGGCGTTGAGCAGCGCCACCGAGCCGCCGGACAGCAGGTCGCCCAGCGTGCCGGTCGGCAACAGGTTGGCCAGGAAAGCCCCGCCGAC
>NZ_MLQM01000119.1:0-17042 GCF_001854525.1 Mycobacterium talmoniae | reverse complement strand
CTTGCAGTGCGGACCGACCACCGGGCGGCCGCGCAGCGCGGTGCCGATCACCCGGGCCCGTTTGCCGATCAGCTTGCCCAGATTGAGTTCGCCCTTCACCCCGCCCTGCATCCCGATGACCACCAGCTGCCCGTCGGCGGCCAGGGCGTCGATATTGCGGTCCAGATAGGCCGCGCCCATGATGTCCAGGATCACGTCGGCGCCCGCGCCGTCGGTGACGTCCTGGATCCGTGCGACGAAGTCCTCGTCGCGGTAGGCGATGGTGACCTCGGCCCCCAGCTGCCGGCACAGATCCAGCTTGGCCGGGGTTCCGGCGGTGACCGCGACGCGGGCACCCAACTCGCGGGCGACCTGGATGGCGTGGCTGCCCACCCCGCTGGCGCCGCCGTGGATCAGCAGCAGCTGGCCGGCGCCCAGCTGCGCGGTCAGCACCAGGTTGGACCAGACCGTGCAGGCCACCTCCGGCAGGCCGGCGGCGTCGGCGAGCTCGACACCGTCGGGCACCGGCAGCACCTGCCCGGCCGGCACCGCCACGTATTCGGCGTATCCGCCGCCGGCCAGCAGCGCGCAAACCTCTTGCCCGACAGACCATTCGGTCACCCCGGCACCCACCGCGGCGATCACGCCGGCGGCCTCCATGCCGAGGATGTCGCTGGCCCCCGGCGGGGGCGGATAGCGCCCGGCGGCTTGCAGCAGGTCGGCCCGGTTAACCCCGGCGGCGGTGACCCGGATCAGCACCTCACCCGGCCCCGGCGAGACATCGGGCACCTCCTGCCACAGCAGTTGGCCGGCGGATTCGGCGACGATGGCTCGCATGCCGAATACGCTACTACCAGCGGATTCCTCTTCTGCGGTAACGGCGTATCGCCTACCATGTCAGCAATGGAGGCCACCACCGCTGGCCGCTCCGCCAGTGAAATGCCCGGACTTGATCTCGCCGAACAGAAGTCGTGGCAAAGCTTTCTCGACGCCGCGCTGCGGTTGTATGCGACCCTGAACCGCCGACTCAGCGACAGCCACGAGTTGTCGCTGGTCGACGTGCGGGTGCTGGAAATGTTGGACGGCTCCGCCGACGGGTCGGCACGGATGCGGGACCTGGCCGAGACGCTCCTCTCGTTGCCCAGCCGCCTGACCCGCCAAGTCGGCCGACTCGAGGCGCAGGGTTTGGTGCGGCGCTGCGCCAGCCCCGACGACCGGCGCGGGGTGATGGCGATCATCACCGACGACGGCCGGGCCGCGCTGCGGCAAGCCATGGGCACCTACGCCCACAATGTGCGGGCCCATTTCCTGAGCCCGTTGTCCCGCGCGCAGCTCACCTCGCTGGGGGAGAACTGCGGGCGGATCAGCGCCGCCCTGCAGGTCACCGAGCCGGCGGCGAAGTTCGGCCGGATGTAAGCCTCCCCGCCCTCCGACAGGACGTCGGGGGCCCCGATGCGACGGCGTCGCCGGGCCGCGTGTGGTCCCCGCTAGTCTTGTCGGCGGTGGCGTGGCAGAGCGGCCTAATGCACTCGCCTTGAAAGCGAGAGACGGCTAACACCGTCCGGGGGTTCAAATCCCTCCGCCACCGCTCATATGACAGCCGAGCGGGACACCCGACCGCCGCCTACACCGTCCGCGGGATTTCGGCGGCGATGGTGTCCATCAGCGCGGTGTAGCGCTTGGCCTCCGGGTCCCGGCCGGGTTTGCCGCTGCTGATCAGTCCGGCCGCCAGCCCGCGCTCGGGGTCGGCCCACACCGCGACGTTGACCAACCCGAGGTGGCCGAACGCGGCCGGCGCACCCCGGCCAAACGGCCCAAACCGGGTCGAGCCCAGCATGTACCCGGTGCCCCAGCGCAGCGGCGTCAAACCGGACGCGACATCCGGCCGCAGCCGCCGGCACTGCCGCACCGCACCCTGCAGGGTTTCCGGCTGCATGACCCGCACCCCGTCGAGTTCGCCGCCGCGGCGCAGCATTTCGGCGAAGCGGGACAGCTCGTCGGCGGTTGAGATGGTGTTGGACGACGGCACCACGGTGGTGAGGAAGAACGGGGTGTTGGTCACCGGAATGATCTCGTGCACCGAGCCGCCGATCGCCTTGCGGAACGCGGCGGCGATCGCCGGGGGCAGCGGCTTGCCGGTGGCGTGGCTGGGGGCGACCAGCGGAACATCCTCTGGCGCAACACCGTAATTCGTCCACCGGAAGCCCAGCGGGTCGAGGATCTCCTCGGCGAGCACGTCGCGGATGTTCTTTCCGGTGGCCGCCGAAACGATCTCCCGGGTGAGCGGTCCCCAGGTCAACGCGTGGTAGATGTGCACCAACCCGGGCCGATACAGCGGCTTCAAGTTGCCGAGCTGCTCGCGGGCGTATTCGCTGTCGTCGGCGCGATTGAGGTCGGGTCGCGGGCCGGTGGGGAACGGGACGCCGGCGCTGTGGGTCATCACGTGCCGGATCGTGGTGCGGTGCTTGCCGTGGCTGGTGTAGCTGGGCAGGTAGTCGCACACCCGATCGTCGAGCGAGTAATAGCCGCGCTCGGCCAGCATGTGCATCACGGTCACGGTGATGGCCTTGGCCGCCGAATACACGCAGAACGGGGTCTCGGTGGTGACCGGCACCTTCTCGGCGTCCGGCGGGTCGGAGGGGGCGTTACCCCAGCCGTGCCCGATGGCGCGGTTGAGCACGACGCGGCCGTTGTGGCGCAGGCACAGCTGGATCGCCGGGTGCATCCCGGCCTGATACCAGTGCCGCGCGGCCCGCCAGATCCGTTCGACGGCGCGCGGGTCGATTCCGGAGTGGTCCTCGTCGCCGACCGCGGTGACGGCATCGAGGTCCGCGGGGACGCGGATCCTGCCGTCGGGGGTCATGAACTGGGTCTCGCGCAAAGGTCGATCGGCCACGTCCGCCAGGTTACGTGTGTCGCGCCAGCGGGCGCGCAGGCGTCAGCGTCTACCGTGGGCCCATGACCCGGTCCCGGCTGATCGACGTGACCCTGATCGTGTTCGGGCTGTACTCGGTGGCGCTGGGCATCTTCATGATGGTGTCACCCGGGGTGTTCTTCGACACACTCGGCGCGTTTGGCGTCCGCAACGACCACTACATCTTCGACAACGCCTCGTTCGAGTTGCCGCTGGGCCTGATGTTGTGGGCCGCGCTGCGCTGGCGGTCGTGGCGAGTGCCGGCGCTGGCCTTCGCGGCCCTGCACTGGGCGCTGCATGCGCTCAGCCACGGCGTCGACACCCATCACCACAGCGGCACCGGGGTGGGGCTACTGGAGTTCGCCGGCCTGCTGGTGGCGACCGTGGCGCTCGTGGTGGCGTTGTGGGCCAGCATTATTGAGCAGCGCCAGCCCAGCTGAGCGACCGGTTAGGACGTCGGCGCGTGGCCGCTGCTGCCGAACTCCAACAGGAAGACGCCGGCGCCGATCAGCACCACGCCGCCGGCCATCGGCCAGGTGAACGGGTCACCGAACAGGTAGCGGGCCAGCACGGCGGTGGCGACCACCCCGATCGCCGACCAGACGCCGTAGGCCACCCCGACCGGGATGCCCCGTTTGAGCACCATCGCCAACAACACGAACGAGGCGAGGTAGCCGACCGCGACGGGAATCGTCCAGCCCCATTTGCTGAATCCGTCCGAGGCCCGCAACGACAGCGTCGCGGTGACCTCGAATGCGATCGCCGCGATCAGCAGCAGCCACGCCATCGGCTATTCGCCGGTGAACTCGGGTTTGCGCTTGCCCATGGTGGCGCTGATGCCCTCCATCAGGTCCTTGGACGGCAGGAACGCCGAGTTCCACGCCGCGACGTAGCGCAGGCTGGCCGACACCCGTTCGATGCGCTGCTGGTCGAGCACATCCTTGATGCCGTGCACGGTCAGCGGTGGGTTGCCGGCGATCTCGGCCGCGGTCGCGTGGGCGGCGGCCAGGCAGGCCTCGGCGTCGTCGTACACGTCGTTGACCAGACCGATCTTCTCCGCGCGGGCGGCGTCGATGTCCTTGCCGGTCAGCGCCAGTTCCCGCAGGTGCCCGTCGGTGAGGATCAGCGGCAGCCGGGCCAGGCTGCCCACGTCGGCGACCATCGCCAGCTTGACCTCCCGCACCGAGAACTTCGCGTCGGCGCTGGCGTAGCGGATATCGGCGGCCGAGATCAGGTCGACGCCGCCGCCGATGCACCAGCCCTGTACGGCCGCGACCGTCGGGGTGCGGCAGTCGGCGACCGCGCTGATCGCCTGCTGCATGCGCAGCACCATCCGGTGAAACTCCGCCCGCGGTTTCGCCGAGGCGCCCTCGGTCAACACGCCGGACAGGCTGCCGCCCATCGCGGGCAGGTCCAGGCCGTAGCTGAAGTTTTTGCCGGATCCGGTGAGGACGATGGCGCGCACGTCCGGGTCGGCGTCGAGCGCCGCGAAGACGTCGGGCAGCTCCGACCAGAACGCCGGCCCCATCGCATTGCCCTTGCCCGGCCCGATCAGGGTGACCTGGGCGACGTGGTCTTTGGTTTCGACTGTGACGGATTCATACGGCTCGGCCATGGACCGACCGTACCGTGGATGTCATGACCTTCTGACCTGCGGCCCGGACCCGATTCCCCACCCACCGACGAACTAGCCAGCGCGGAAGCCACGCTGGGCGTCCTGCAGCAGGTGCTGCACCCGCTGTCGCGGGACGAGTTGTCGAAACCCACCCCGTGCTCGGAATACAGCGTGGCGCAGCTGACCGATCACCTGCTGACCTCCATCACCGTGCTCGGTGGCGCCGCCGACGCCGACGTGCCCGACCGCGACCCGGATGATCCGGTGGAGCAGCAGGTCGTCGCCGCGGCCCGCGCCGCGCTGGACGCCTGGCACCACCGTGGCCTGCACGGCAACGTCACCATCGGATCGAACGAGCTCCCGGCCGCGGTGGCCGCCGCGATTCTGTCGCTCGAATTCCTGGTGCACGCGTGGGATTACGCGACTGCGACCGGCCGCGACGTGCCGGTCGCCGAGTCGGTGGCCGATTACGTGCTGGGGCTGGCGTACAAGATCATCACGCCGCAGGGCCGCGCCACGGTGGGCTTCGATCCGCCGGTCGACGTTGATGACGGCGCGCCCGCCCTGGATCGGCTGATCGCGTTCACCGGCCGCCACCCCGACGCCTAGCCCGGTTCGCCTCGCCCGTCACGCGAACGTGCGTGGTCCCGGTCCATATCCGGCGTGTCGCACCGGGGACACGCACGCTCGCGCCGGTTGGTCACACCCGCTCGAGGTAGAAGTAGAAGTAGCGCCCGTTGTCCAGCACGCCCTTGCCGTTCATAATCCCCAGCACCGCGGTGTCATCGATGCGCTTGAAGTGGTCGTGGGTGGGTTGGCCGTCGTAGACCATGGTCGCGGTCACCTCGCCGCGGAATTCCTCCAGCCACAGGCTGGCCTCGCCCTTGCCGAGTTCGACGTTGGAGAACTTGTTGCCGTCGGCGTCCAGGCAAACCAGCGGCTGCACCTCGGTACGGGAGGTGAACGTCTTCCCGAACCAGCGGGCCTTGTCCAGCAGGCCGTTCATCCGGTGTCCGGTGACAAACTCGCCGCCCTTCCATTCACCCAGCATGCCGTCGATGGTGGCGGGCGGCAGGCTCGCCCAGTAATCGTCGAGTTCGGCGTCGGCGATCGTGTCGGTGCGCTCTTTGAATTCGGTGAACCGCTTGCGGGCCAGTTCGTCACTCATGGATGCTCCTTTGCAGCCCTATGCGGCGCGGTTGACCTGACGTTTGAACGCGAACAGCAACGCGTTGGCCAGCACCGCTGCCGCCCCGGGTATGCGGTTGTCGGCGCTGACGGTGTAGGTGATCTCGGTGCCTTCGCCGACGGCCCGCAGCTCCACGTCGCCGACGTAGTTGCGCAGCGGGATGCCCGACACGGCGCGGTAGCTCAGCCGTCGATCCGGTTCGAAGGCGGTGATCTCCTCGACGAAGGCCGGCAGAAACGGCACCGCCTGCAGGCGTCGCTGCGCGCCGACACCGTTGCGCTCCGGCGCGCCGGGGCGCAGCAGGCTGGCCTTCATGCCCGGTGCCCAGTTAGACATGCCCTCGTGGTCGGAGAGCACCGCCCACACCCGCGTAACGGGCGCGCTGACGGTGGTCCTGGCTTGTGCTCGCATCCCAATTCCTCCTCAGCCCCAACCCCGCGCGAACCGTAACAGGGCATCGTTTTCCTCCGGCGCGCCGATCGTCACCCGCACCCCGTCGGTGCCGTACGGGCGCACCACCAGGTGCGCGTCGGCGGCCTGTTCCACGAAGTCGCGGGTGCGCTCGGCCAGCGGCAACCAGACGAAGTTGGCTTGCGAGGGTGGGAACGTGAACCCGGCGTCGCGCAGCGCCGCGCTGACCCGGACCCGTTCGGCGACCACAGCGTCGGTGCGGGCCAACAGCTCGTCGGCGGCGCGCAGGCAGGCGATCGCCGCGGCCTGCGAAATGCTCGTCGCGGTGAACGGCACATAGACCTTGCCCAGCGCGGTGATCACCTCCGGGTCGCCCACCGCGTAGCCCACCCGCAGCCCCGCCAGGCCGTACGCCTTGGAGAAGGTGCGCAGCACCACCACGTTGCTGTGCGCGCGGACCAGCCCGAAGCTGTCCGGGTTGAGGCCGTCGCGGATGTACTCGACGTAGGCCTCGTCGATGGCGATCAGGATGTGCGGCGGCACCGCGGCCACGAACCGGGCCAGCGCCGCCGGGTCGACGACGGTGGAGGTGGGGTTGTTGGGGTTGCAGACGAAGATCAGCCGGGTGCGGTCGGTGATGGCCGCCAGCATGGCGTCCAGGTCGAAGGTGTGGTCACGCAGCGGGACCTGGATCGGGATGGCGCCGGCGACCCGGACCTGCAGCGGGTAGATCTCGAAGCTGCGCCAGCCGAACAGCACCTCGTCGCCGACGGCCGCGGTGATCTGGATGAGCTGCTGACACAGGCTGACCGACCCGCAGCCCACGGCAATGTGCTCGGGTGCGAACCCGGTGTGCCTGGCCAACTCGGATCGCAGCTCCGCATACCCGTTGTCCGGGTAGCGGTTGATGGTGTCGGTGGCCCGCTCGATGGCCGCCCGGACACTGGGCAACGGCCCGAACACCGTTTCGTTGCTGGCCAGCTTGATCGCGCCCGGGACGGTTTTGCCCTCCACATAGGCCGGCAGCGCGGTCACTTCCGGGCGCAGGCGGGCGGTCACGTCGACAGCATATGTCGGGCCTGTGTACGCTGTGCCCTCGGCGGTTGCGGGACCGGGACACCGGTCCGGTACCCTCAGGAAGTTCAAGGAGGCGTGCCAGAGCGGCCGAATGGGACTCACTGCTAATGAGTTGTCCTCTTACCGGGGACCGGAGGTTCAAATCCTCTCGCCTCCGCCACGGCTGACCAACAGCCGGGTGGGCTAGCCCACCATGACAACTGAAGACCGGCGCCCGTAGCTCAACGGATAGAGCATCTGACTACGGATCAGAAGGTTAGGGGTTCGAATCCCTTCGGGCGCGCCCTTTGCGTGTGCGGGCCGGTTGTCCGCCCTGCGTGCGATCCTGCCCCCATGAACATTGCCGACGTCGCGACGCTGGTCTCCGGGCATCCCGCCGGGCTCACCGTGACCGCCGCCGCGGTGATCGCGGCCACCCGGCGGTGGCTTCGCCGGATGCTGCGGCTAGTCGTGCTGGCCGCGATCGCCGTCGTCGTGGTGGTGTTGGTGGGGTGGTGGCACGAGCAGCCCGCGACGCCGCCGCCACCGGAGGTGGGCGAGTACCGGTAGTGAGATTGGCTGGGCGTGTTCGGTGCGGTTAGTAGGCGCGGCTGCCGTGGGGTGACAACCGGAAGCCGTGGGTCTCGCCCCGCCCCCAAGCGTTCTGCATTTCGCAGGTGAGCGTGTCGTCCGGGTCTGCTGCGCACATCGCGTCGTTGATGGTCGGGGCGCCGCGTGATCCTGGGACCAGGATCATCTGGCCGGCGGCTAACGGGTGGTAGCTCGCGGGGTCGACGGGCGTCTGCTGCAGACCGGAGGTTTCGTGCTTGCTGAGGTCGGTGTGCTCGAAAAACGAGTAGACCGCCCGCTCCTGGGGAACCGGCCCAGAATTGAACGCGGTGTGGGTGTCCTTGTCGTACGGATACACCGACGCCACGGCGAGGTTCAGGTTCGGTGCCACTCCCGGAAGCTGGCCCCAGCACTCAATCCCCGTCCAGGGCTGGAACGAGGCGAGCGGATCCCAGATCCGGCACCGGACGCCGCTGCTGGTGGTGAACTGGACGGCCGACCCCCCGTAGGTGCTGTAGGTGTGGAAGTCTCTCATATTGACCCGCGTATAGCCGTTGATCGTCGGTGCTGGTGTGGTGGGGGTTGCCGTGGCGACGTGGCCGCTGTTGTCCGCGGAGTCTGGGCCGCATGCGGCTGCGCCAACGAGGACGGTCAATGTTGCGGCCGTGGCGAAAACACCGCGCCGCACGGTGGCGGCGCTCGGTTGATACCGGTTCACGGCCCGGCGACCAGCTGCAGCACCCGCCGGTTGTCGTAGTCGGCGACGTAGACGTTATCCCACGCATCCACCGCCACACCCCAGGGCTGACCAAGATCCACGTTCGGCAACACGATCTGGCGCGCATACGGGGTTTCGGCGGACACGCCGATCATCCTATGAACGCCGGCATGCCCGCGACGGAGATTGGCTGGGCGACAGCACGGCCTAGCTTGGCGCCGACATCCTGACTGAAATCGACGTCCAGATTGGCACATAGCCCCGAAAATCGGGGGTTTCGGGCCGTCTGGACGTCGATCTCAGCAGCCACACCGGCTATCAGCCGGCTATCAAGCTCAGGAGCGCCGGTTTACAGCTGGGCCCACACCGACTTGGTCTGCATGTAGGCCTCGACGCCCTCGCGGCCGAACTCGTGACCCCAGCCGGACTGCTTGTAGCCGCCGAACGGCACATTGTGGTCGAACACCAACTGGCAGTTCAGCGTGACGGTGCCGGCCTCCAACCGCTTGGCAAGGTTATGCGCCCGGGCGAGGTTGGTGGTCCACACGGTGGCGGCCAGCCCGTAGCTGGTGTCGTTGGCCAAGGCCACCGCCTCGTCGTCATCGTCGAACGGCAGGATCGTCACCACCGGCCCGAAGATCTCCTGCTGGTAGAGCCGCATCCCCCGATCGACGTTGGTCAGCACGGTGGGGTGGACGAAGTAGCCCTTGCGGTCAAGCCGGTGCCCGCCGGTGACCACCTCGACGCCGTCCTTCTTGCCTTCGTCGATGAAGCCCATCACCCGGGTGAGCTGCTTTTGGCTGATCAGCGGGCCGATCACGCTGCCCTCTTCCTTCGGCCCACCCAGCTGCAGGTTGTTGGCCACCATCGCAATGCCCTCGACCACCTGGTCGTACACGCTGCGCTGCACAAAGATCCGGGAGCCACACACGCAGCCCTGACCGGAGTGCACGAAGATCCCCATCGCCGCCATGGTGATGGCCATGTTCAGGTCGGCGTCGTCGTAGATCAGCACCGGCGATTTGCCGCCGAGTTCCAGCATCACCTTTTTCAGGTTGCCGGCCGAGGCCCGCACGATCTCCTTGCCGACCTCGGTGGACCCGGTGAAGGCGACCTTCTTGACATCGGGGTGGGCGGTGATCGCCGCGCCCGCGGTGTGCCCGTAACCCGTCAGCAGGTTGACCACACCGTCCGGCACCCCGGCCTCGGCGATGATCTTCTCCAGCACCAGCGCCGACAACGGGGTTTCCTCCGCGGGCTTGACCACGCTGCTGCAGCCCGCGGCCAGCGCCGGGGCCAGCTTGGCGCAGGCGTTGAAGACCGGCCCGTTCCACGGGAAGATCAGCCCGACAACGCTGTACGGCTCCTTGCGGGTGTAGGCGTGCATGTTGGCGTAGGCGCCGGAGACCCCGCCCTCCATCTGCACCTCGTAGGCGTTGCCGTTGAGCTTGGTACACCAGCCGGCGTAGTACCGGAAGAACTCGGCGCAGGTGGGCACGATCATGTTCGCCTGCGCCATCGGCATGCCGGTGTTGAGTGAATCCAGGCCGGCCAGCTCGTCGGCGTGCTGATCCATCAGGTCGGCGATGCGCCACATGACCTTGGCCCGCTCGCGCGCCGGCAGGCCATGCCAAACACCGGACTCGAAGCTGGCCTTGGCCCGGGCGACGGCGTCGTTGACGACTTCCTCGCCGCAGTCGGTGAATTCGGTGATCTGCTCTTCGGTCACCGGATCGATGACCGGAATGACCTCACCGGTCCCCGGGCGCTTGCGGATGTCGTCCAAAACCGTCTGCAGTGTCATCGTTGACCCTTTCTCATCGCCGCGGCGCGTGGTGCGCCCGGATGCTGGGCACTTGCTTAGCATCGCGGATCGCGCGGGGTCAAGGCACGCGTTGGGCCGCCGACGTTTCCGCTGCCCCGGCCGGCGGGTACTTGGCAGGCATGGCCGTCAAAACGCTGGCCCCACAAACCCGCTCGCCCTACCACCGGCATGCCTGAGCTGCCCGACGTCGAGGGGTTTCGCCGGGCACTGGCCGGCGCCCTGCCCGGCCGCCGGGTCTGCCGCGTCCAGGTCTCCGATCCGGGGGTGCTGCGCAACACCAGCCCCCAGGGCCTGGGCCAGCGCCTGGCCGGGCAGCGGTTCGACCGCCCCGACCGGCACGGCAAGTGGCTGATGTTGCCCACCGCCGGCCCGGTGCTGCTCATCCACAGCGGCATGACCGGGCACCCGTATTACCTGCCGGACGGCGCCGACGAGCCGGACGCGCGGCCACGCATGGTGATCACCCTGGACCGCGGGCAGCTGCGCTATGCCGACCAACGCAAGCTGCGCGGGGTGTGGCTGGCCGCCACCGCCGACGACGTGACCGACATCGTTGGGGAGCAGGGCCCCGACGCGCTGGCCGTGACCTTCGATGTGTTCGCCGCCGTGCTGTCCCGGCGTCGCGGTCAGCTCAAGCCGGCGCTATTGGATCAGGCGGTGCTCGCCGGGCTCGGCAACCTGCTGACCGACGAGATCTGCTGGCAAGCCCGGCTGCACCCCGCCCGCGCGGTCCCCGACCTGGGCGGCGCCGATCGGAAAGCCCTGTACCAGGCGATGCGCCGGGTGCTGCGCACCTCGGTGCGGCACGGCCGGGTGCCGGATCTGCGCGGTTGGCTCACCGGGGTGCGTGACGCGCCCGACCCGCGGTGCCCGCGCTGCCGCACCCACCTGGCATCCGATCGGATCGGGGGCCGAACGTCGTGGTGGTGCCCGCACTGCCAGTCACGCTGATCGCGCTGCCGCTGAAATTGCCGTCAGGGCTGTGGATTTGCGCCGTTCGACGACCCTGGACGCAATCTCACGGTGGGGGCCAGGCCGCCATGCCGGCCAGGTAGTCCTGTCCGCCGACGTAGACGGTGTCCTCCGCCGGGGCCGGGCCGGTGGCCGCGGTGACGACGGCGCGCGCGAACTCCTCGACGGTCGGGAGCTCACCGTGCACACGGCGGTCCGCCACCGCGTCGGGTTTACGGCGCTCCAACAACCGCACCAGGATGGTGCCCTCGATCATGTCGCCGCAGACGACCGTGAAACCGACACCGCGTTTGTCGAAGCGTGGCTGCATCGCCCGCAGCGCGTCCTCGCCGGCACGCTTACTGGTCGCCACCGGGAGGTACTCCTCGAGGACGGGCACCCGGGCGCAAAAGTGTGCTTGATGACTGGTCACGTACACGATGCGCGCACCCGGCGGCATCAGCGGCAACGCCAATACGGTCAACCGCACCTGGGCGTCGCGATTGATCCGCATCGGATACCCCGCGTCGGCGCCCAGCTCCAGGCCGCCAGAGGCATTGAGCACCAACAGGTCCAGCCGCCCGAACTCCTCGGCGATGCCCTGCACCATGGCGGTGCAGGCCGCCTCGTCGGTCAGGTCGGCCCCGACCGCCGACGCGCGGCCCCCCGCGGCACGGATGCGGTCGACGACGGCGTTGGCGCGCTTGGCCTTCTCCCGGTAGTTCACGACGACGTGGGTGTCGGCGTCCGCGAGTTGGCCGGCGACTTCGGCGCCGATTCCTCGTGCGGCCCCGGTTACCAGCGCCACTCGGGCAGGGACGGCCTGATCGCTCGAAGGGGTCATGGCCGACGACTCTACCGACTAAATAAGGAATTGGTAAGGCAAATGTTTAGGATTTTCTTAATCGTGATCCGGGCTCCCGCCGTCAGGTCCAGGCGTGTACTGATCAACTGATCTAATATCGGAACATGCGATCAGAACGCGGCGAGCCGGCGACGTTCACCCAGTCGGCGCGGCGGGCCCAGATGGTGGCGTGCGCGATCGAGGTGATCGCCGAGGTGGGGTGGGCGCAGACCTCGATCCGCAAGATCGCCGAGCGGGTGGGGGTGGCGATGAGTGCGGTGCTGTATCACTTCGGCAGCAAAGACAACCTGGTCGACGCCGTCCTCGAAGAGATGTATCGCACCGCATTGGCGGTGGTGGTGCCCGCGGTCGAGGCGCAGTCCACCGCGGCCGACCAGCTCGCCGCCTATATCCGGGCCAACATCGCGTACTTCGACGGCCACCGGTCGCATATCGGCGCGCTCGCCCAACTCGCAACGGGTTATCAGCCCCGCGACGGACGGCGCTTCGACGAGCTCGGGCTCAGCCCCGAGCTCCGCGAGGAACTGGCGGCGTTGGACCCGGCCGTGATCTTGGCGGCGGGCCAACGGGATCGCGAGTTCGCCGACTTCCCGGTCGGCTCGATGGCGCTGGCCCTGCGCGGCGCGGTCAACGCCGTGGTGGAAAAGCTGCTGCGCGACCCCGACTTCGACCCGCACACCTACGGCGAGGACCTGGTCGCGTTGTTCGGCCGAGCGGTGGGGGTGAGCCGGTGAGCAGCATCGTCATTATCGCCGTCGGCAGCCGCGGTGACGTCGCCCCGCTCACCGGGGTGGGCGTAGCGCTGCAGCGGGCCGGGCACGACGTCGCGATCGCCGCCTACACCCCGTTCGCGGAGCTGATCCGCAACTGCGGCTTGGGGTTTCGCGAGCTGCCCGCGCAGTTGGAGCCCACCGCCGAAGGCGCCGAGGTGTCGCCGGTCCGCGCCCTGGCCGCGTTCGCCTCACCGGCGGGCATGCGAGCCCTCGGCAACGACATTATTGCCGCGGTGGCGGACCAGCCCGCCGACATGCTGCTGCTGTCGCCGTTCGCGGAGCTGGTCGGGCACCCGCTGGCCGCAGCCAAAGGCATTCCCTCGCTGGGGGTACGGTTGCAGCCGCTGTCAGCGACGGCGCAGTATCCGCCGGCGGTGCTCGGCGCTTGGTCGGCCGGGGCGCTGGGCAACCGGCTGGCCGCGAACACCGGCGCGCGGCTGGTCGACCGGCTCTACGGCGGTGTGGTCGCAGAGTTCCGTCGTGCCCTGGGATTGCCTCGCGCCTCGGCGCGCCGGCTGCGCCGACACCGCAGTGCGACGCAGTGGCCTGTGCTGCATGGGTATTCGCCCCTGGTGGTGCCCCGGCCGCCGGATTGGCGACCCGGCTTGGAGGTCACCGGCTACTGGTGGCCCGCCGACGCCGGGGCCTGGGCGCCGCCCGGCGCACTGACCGATTTCCTGGCCGCGGGGCCCGCGCCGGTGTTCCTCGGGTTCGGCAGCATGATGACCACCGCGGCCCGGGCCGAACAGCTGTCGAACACCATCCGGCAGGCAGCCCGGCGGGCCGGGGTCCGGGTGATCGTGCAGGCCGGCTGGAGCGGCCTCCGCGTGATTGACGACGACATGGTCACCATCGGCGAGGCCCCGCACGACTGGCTCTTTCCCCGCGTCGCCGCGGTCGCCCACCACTGTGGCGCCGGGACTACCGCCGCGGGCCTGCGCGCCGGGGTGCCCGCGATCGGGCTGCCCGGCTACGGCGACGGCCCGTTCTGGGCGCGCCGCCTGCAGCGGCTCGGCGTCTGCGCGGCCGCCATCGCCCAGCGTCAGCTCACCGCCGCCCGGCTCGCCGACGCCATGCGCGCCGCGGTCACCGACCCGCGGCTGCGGCACAACGCCCGTCGGCTCGGCTCGCGGATCGCCGCCGAAGACGGCGCCGCCCGGGTGGTGGCGGCCGTCGCGGCGTTGCTCGGCGAATCGGCGTAGCCGACGAACCGGCCGCTAGGGTCAGCCCTTCCGGGCGATGTAGTAGTAGTTCGACGGGTCGGTGTCGATCTCGGCGATGTCCACGTCGGTGAAGCCCGCGTCGGCGAGCATGGAGGTGGCCAGCTGGCGGCCCCACATCGTTCCCAATCCTGCGCCATCGAGCCCCAGCGAAACCGGCATACAGTGCAGCACCGATACCGCGTAGCGGTAGGTGTTCATCGGGAGGCCGACGTTGTCTTCCAGGCGGCTGGATGCCTTGACGTCGCTCATGAGAAAGACGCCGCCGGGCCGCAGCGACCGACAGATATTCGCCAGCACCCGCGCCGGCCGCGCCTGGTCGTGGATGGCGTCGAACGCGGTGATGACGTCATAGGCGTCGGGCTTATCCAGCGCGGCCAGATCGTGGCGTTCGAACGTCGCGTTGGTCAGGCCGCGCTGGGCGGCTTCGGAATTCGCGCGCCCGATCGCCTCGGCCGAGAAGTCGATGCCGGTGAACCGGCTCGCGCTGAATGCCTGCGCCAGCACGTTCACCGCATGCCCACTGCCGCAACCGAAATCGGCGACGTCGACACCCCGCCTAAGCCGCTCCGGCAGTCCGTCGACCAAGGGCAACACTTCATCGACCAGGGCCCGGTCGAACACCTCACCGCTTCGTTCGGCCATGACGGTGTGGAATCGGGGATAGTCGGCGTAGTCGAGGCCGCCGCCCTGCCGAAAGCAGGCCAAGATCTTCTGCTCGACTTCGCCTAGCAGCGGAACGTACTGCGCGATGCGGGCCAGGTTGTCGGGTCCGGCGCCGCGGGTCAGCACGGCGGCCCGGTGCCCGGGCAGCCAGTACGTCGCGGCCGTCGGGTCGTACTCGACGACCCGCGCCACGACCATGCCGCCGAGCCACTCGCGCACGTAGCGCTCGTTAAGTCCGGCGGCGTCGGCGATCTGGCCGCTGGTCGCGGGCGCTGACCGGGCCATCGCATCCAGCAGGCCGGTCTGGTGCCCGAGGCTCAGCAGCAACGCCAGGCTGGCGCTATCGATGGCCGCGGTGACGCGGTCGGCGAACTCCGCGGTGGTTTCGGCCTCGGCATCGTTCCCGCGTCCGGTCATGTCCACCAATAATAGGAACGCGCTCGGACTGCGCTGCCGGCGCAAGCGGGCGCGATGCGGGTTTTGGACAACCACCGTTTTCGCCACCGCCCCGAGTGGTCGCCGGGTGCGGGCCGCAGGACGGTAGCAGCCGACGTCGCTCGACGGACTGTTCCGAGCCGCCACATCAGCGCTCCCGGGTTGTCCTGCCAAGACAATGACAGCTCATTTCGGCCGCACCACAATCGACGCGCATCCCGCCAGCGTCAACGGAACCGACCCGTTGGCCAGGGATCCGACCCGAAAAACAACCGCGTAACGATACGAGCCGATGACCCGACGCATAGGAGCCCTGCAACGGCAGGTGCTGACCACCCTGCACCAGCGCAGCGATCAGGACAGCTACCACGGCAGCGATGTGGCCCAGCTCTTCGACGACGGCCCGGCGGTGGTTCGAGCGCGCTGGCGCTGGTACACGATCGACATGCTCGGCCTCGTCGCTCACGACGCCAGCGAAACCGCGCGGGCCAGCGTGCACCGCGCCGTCAAAACCCTCGCCCAACGGCGCGTTATCGACACCGTGACCGCCGCCTATCCGTATGCCGAGCCGTTCACGGGCTACCTGACCGCCCACGGCGAGCGCGCCGGCCATATCGACCTGGCCGAACTGCACGACCTGGACCCGTGCTGGCCGGCCCGCCACGGGCGCCGCTTGTGGTTTCGGTTGCCCCCGCCCGCGCGTCGTATTCCTCACGATGACCAGATCGCGGTGCTCGGCCGCCTCGATGCGCACCGCCCCGACGAGTTCGAAGACTTTGTGGCAGCGGTGGATCGGCGCCGGGCCTGGACGACGCCGGTCGGACATTTCGTGGCTTGGCTGCTGCGGGGTCAGCCGGGTCAGCCGCGCGAGGGCAGCCGCACCCCGACAAACACAAAGGTCACGAACTCGACGAGTTCGTGACCTTCATGCCGGCGGTTCGTGGAACCGCTCGTGGTGGGCGAAGGGGGACTTGAACCCCCACGTCCCGAAGGACACTGGCACCTGAAGCCAGCGCGTCTGCCATTCCGCCACTCGCCCGGAACAACCGCTAGAGGCTACCACGGTAGTCGCCGCGTTCCCGAACTCGCCAACCGTTGCGCGCATGCCGCGGCGCCACGGGCCTGGTCGACGTGGTGACCTGGCCTGATCCGATTCTCAGAGTTTGAAAGGTGACGCGGTGCTGCGCTGTGCCGATACCATGCGTGTGACAGACGTGGGTGGTGCGACACGCGAATGCACGCGGATATACATAACTACCTGCACGCGACGACCCAGAACGGTGTAGTGAGGCGGGCGGTGAGATGGGCGGCCAGAGGGGGCTGGTTCAACGCATCGAGCGCAAACTCGAAACCGCGGTCGGCGACGCATTTGCTCGGGTATTCGGCGGTGCCATTGTCCCGGAGGAACTCGAAGCCATGCTGCGGCGCGAAGCCGCAGACGGGGTCCGATCCCTGGAAGGCAATCGTCTTTTGGCGCCCAACGAGTACGTTATTACCCTCGGTGTGCACGACTACGACAAGGTGGTCGCCGACCCGGACCTCACGGCGGACACTTTCGCCAAACACTTGGCGGGATACATCGGCGAACAGGGGTGGCAAACGTATGGTGAGCTGGTCGTCAGGTTCGAACCCTCAGCGAACCTGCACACCGGCCAGTTCCGTACCCGCGGTGGCGTCAACCCCGACGCCAGCCCCCGCCCGAGCGCCAGCGATGCTCCCCGGCCACAATCAGATCAGCATGCGTTTAGCGCAGAAATAGGAGTAGCAGCGATGACCGATAATCCGAGCTACCGCGGCGGCCCGGGGCAAGGGCGGCCCGGCGACGAGTACTACGACGACCGTTACGGTCGTCCGC
>NZ_MLQM01000118.1:0-17194 GCF_001854525.1 Mycobacterium talmoniae | reverse complement strand
GCCCCTCCGCGAGGCCGAGCGCCGCCCCGAGCCGGTGACCTGGTCCGAACCCGGTCCGCGGTGGCCGGCGTCGCCGCCGCAGCGACGGCGCGGACCCGGCCCGGAGCGCAGCGCCTACCCCCGCCCGATCCGCCACGGCGAAGCGTACGGGCGACCGGGCGTGGAATCCGGCGCCGAGCAGATGAGCCCGGATCCGGTCGACAACTACGCCGACATGGAAGTCGACGTGATGGACACCGACGTCCGCGACGCCGAGCTGCCCACCGACGATTCCGCCTACGTGCGGTCCTACCTGGGATCGGCCCGGGGCTTCTTCGGCAAGCGGCGCGGCGGCGACGACGTCGATGACGACCTGGCCGACCTCGACGAGGATCTCGGCGACGAGGACCTGGTGGACCTCGACGAGGACCACGACGATATCGAGGACGACCTGGTCGACGACGTGGCCGACGCGCACCCGCTGACCCAGCGCGAGGAGTTGCTGCGCGGCGGCTTGGTGGTGCTGCAGTCCATCCTGGCGGTCGCGTTCGGCGCCGGGCTGTTCCTGGCCTTCGAAAAGCTGTGGCAGTGGCAGAACATCGTCGCGCTGGTGCTGTCGGTGCTGGTCACGCTGGGCCTGGTCGCCGCCGTTCAGGTGGTCCGCAAGACCGTCGACACCACCAGCACGCTGATCGCGGTGGCCGTCGGCCTGCTGATCACGTTGGGACCACTGGCCCTGTTGCGATCCGGCTAGGCGCCCGCCAGACAACTAAGACAACCCAGTGCGCCCCGCCATCAAGGTCGGCCTGTCGACGGCCTCGGTCTACCCGTTGAGGACCGAGGCCGCCTTCGCGTACGCCGCCAAACTCGGCTACGACGGCGTCGAGCTGATGGTGTGGGGGGAGGGGGTCAGCCAGGACATCGCCGCGGTCGCCAAGCTGTCCCGGCGCTATTCGGTGCCGGTGCTGTCGGTGCACGCGCCCTGCCTGCTGATCTCGCAGCGGGTGTGGGGCGCCAACCCGATTCCCAAGCTGGAGCGCAGCGTGCAGGCCGCCGAACGGCTCGGCGCGCAGACCGTCGTGGTGCACCCGCCGTTTCGCTGGCAGCGGCGCTACGCCGAGGGCTTCGCCGACCAGGTGGCCGCCCTGGAGGCCGGCAGCGACGTCCTGGTGGCCGTGGAGAACATGTTCCCGTTCCGGGCCGACCGGTTCTTCCGGGACTCGATGGAGCGGATGCGTCGCCGCGGCGGGGGACCGGGACCCGCGATCTCGGCGTTCGCGCCGTCGTATGACCCGCTGGACGGCAACCACGCGCACTACACGCTGGACCTGTCGCACACCGCGACGGCGGGCACCGATGCGCTGGAGATGGCCCGACGGATGGGCTCGGGGCTGGTGCACCTGCACCTGTGCGACGGCAACGGGTTGCCGGCCGACGAGCACCTGGTGCCCGGGCGCGGCAGCCAACCCACCGTCGAGGTGTGCCAGATGCTGGCCGGCGGGGACTTCGCCGGCCACGTCGTGCTGGAGGTCACCACCTCGGGGGCGCGGTCGGCGCACGAGCGCGAAGCGCTGCTGAAAGAGTCGTTGCAGTTCGCCCGCACCCACCTGCTGCGCTGACCCGGCAAGGAGATTCTCGATGAGCTCGACGCTGTTCACCGACGCCATGAAGCTGGCGCGGGTCGACGACGCCACCTTCGCCGGCGAGCTCAACGAGCACTGGACGATCGGCCCCAAGGTGCACGGCGGGGCGATGCTGGCGTTGTGCGCCAACGCCGCCCGCACCGCCCACGGTGATGCGCTGCAGCCCGTCGCGGTGTCCGGCAATTTTCTGTGGGCGCCCGATCCGGGCCCGATGCGGCTGGTGACCTCGATCCGCAAGCGCGGCCGCCGGATCAGCGTCGTGGACGTCGAACTCACCCAGGGTGACCGCACCGCCGTGCACGCCGTCATCACCCTGGGGGAGCCCGAACATCACGCCCCGCCGCTGCTGTCGTTCAACCCGGTGGTGCCGTTGATGACCCCCGAACCCCCGCCCGGGCTGGCGCCGATCGGGCCGGGGCACCCGATGGAGCACATCGTGCACCTGGCGCACGGCTGCGACATCCGGCCGGCGCTGACCACGCTGGGTCCGCGCACCGACGGCGGGCCGCCGGTGATCGAGATGTGGGTGCGGCCCAAAGACGCCGCGCCCGACGTGCTGTTCGCGTTGCTGTGCGGCGACGTGTCCGCGCCGGTGACCTTCGCGGTCAACCGCACCGGCTGGGCGCCCACCGTGCAGCTCACCGCCTACCTGCGGGCGATGCCGGCCGACGGCTGGCTGCGGGTGATCTGCACCACCGTGCAGATCGGGCAGGACTGGTTCGACGAGGACCACACCGTGGTGGACTGCGAGGGCCGCATCATCGTGCAGTCGCGGCAGCTGGCGATGGTGCCCGCGCCGTAGCGGGTGGTGGTGGGCGCCCGGCTGCGCCGCGCCGGCGATCGCCCATCTGCCATGCTGTCGGCCATGGCCAGAATCGCACTCATCGGTGGCGGCAGCATGGGCGAGGCCCTGCTGTCGGGCTTGCTGCGGTCCGGGCGCCAGGTCAAAGACCTGGTGGTCGCCGAGAAGCTGCCCGCCCGCGTCAAGTACCTGTCCGAGACCTATTCGGTGCTGGTGACGTCGCTGGCCGAGGCGGTGGAGACCGCGACGTTCGTCATCGTCGCGGTCAAACCGTCCGACGTGGAAGCGGTGATCGGCGAGGTCGCCGACGCGGCCGCGTCGGCCGGCGAGGACAGCCCCGAGCAGGTGTTTGTCACCATCGCGGCCGGCGTCACCACCGGCTACCTGGAGTCCAAGCTGCCGGCCGGGACGCCGGTGGTGCGGGCGATGCCCAACGCGCCGTCGTTGGTCGGCGCCGGGGTCAGTGTGCTCGCCAAGGGCCGCTTCGCCACCCAGGAGCAGCTCAAGGAGGTCGCGGCGCTGTTCGACAGCGTGGGTGACGTGCTGACCGTGCCCGAGGCGCAGATGGACGCGGTGACCGCGGTGTCGGGCTCGGGTCCGGCCTACTTCTTCCTGATGGTGGAGGCCCTGGTGGACGCCGCCGTCGGCGTCGGCCTGACCCGTCGGGTGGCCACCGACCTGGCGGTGCAGACCATGGCCGGCTCGGCGGCGATGCTGTTGGAGCGCATCGAGCACGACCGGCAGGCCAGCGAGGCGGGGCTGGACACCACCGCCGCGCAGCTGCGGGCGACAGTTACCTCGCCGGGCGGCACCACCGCCGCGGCGCTGCGCGAACTCGAGCGCGGGGGTTTGCGGGCCACCGTCGACGCCGCCGTGCAGGCCGCAAAAAGCCGCTCTGAGCAGCTAAGAATTACAACGGAGTAATTCAGGAATTTTTGACTAATTACCCCACACCAGTCGCAGTAACCCCATTGGTCCCGCTATTCTCCTCTCTGGAAGCACTTGTGCGTGCCAGCGGAGGGGAAGCCGCTGGGGCTGCAGGTGCCTGATTGGATTGGGTTGCGATGACGTCAATGAACGGGCCTTCGGCGCGGGATTCGGCTAGTGGAAAATCGGTGCGAGACTCCAATGCACCAGACAGTCAGCAGGGCAGAACTCAATTTCTCACCGTGGCCGAGGTGGCCGCGTTGATGCGGGTCAGCAAGATGACCGTGTACCGCTTGGTGCATAACGGTGAGCTGCCTGCGGTACGAGTCGGGCGATCCTTCCGGGTGCACGCCAAAGCCGTGCATGACCTGTTGGAGAGCTCTTTCTTCGACGCGGGCTGACCTTCGGCGACCACACCACACCCGGCCCGTGGGGGCCGGGCGATCGGCATGCCCGTCGACCCTGAGGTGGGCGCGTCGAGTCTGCGGCTAGGGCATCGAGCCTGCGCGTGGTGCTTCGAGTCTGAATCTGTGGCGCCGAGTCTGCGGCCAGGGCATCGAGCCTGCGCCTACGGCATCGAGTCTGAATCTACGGCGCCGAGCCTGCGTCCAGGCCGTGTTTGGTCGGGAAATCGCGGCCTGACCGCAGTCTCGATGCCCTCACCGCAGGCTGGGTGCCCTGACCGCAGTCTCGATGCCCTCACCGCAGTCTCGATGCCCTGACCGCAGTCTCGATGCGCACACCGCAGGCTCGATGCCCCCACCGCAGGGTCGCGACAACCCGGTGTGGACCGGCCACACCGCAAGCCCCAGACGCCCCATCGGTGCGAAACCAGTCGCCGAGCCAACGGCGGCGCAGCGCGGTTTTCCGTTCCATGCACCCGCCCAGGTAAGGTAACCAGGTCGATTCAGCAGCCAGCCACAGTTAGGCGCAGGCAGAGTTAGATAGCGGAGTTCATGGGTTCAGTCATCAAGAAGCGGCGCAAGCGCATGTCGAAGAAGAAGCACCGCAAGCTGCTTCGTCGCACCCGGGTGCAGCGCAGAAAACTCGGTAAGTAGCCCCCCGCGTTTTGCCGCGGTTCGCGGCTCGTCCTGCCCAACTGCCGTCCGGCCGTTAGGCTATCGGCGTGGATTCGGCGGGGCCCCCAACCGGCGGCGGCAGTGACATCCGGCATTACCCCAAGGTGGTGTTGGTAACCGGCGCCTGCCGGTTCCTGGGCGGCTACCTGACCGCACGGTTGGTGCAAAACCCGTTGATCAACCGGGTCATCGCGGTGGACGCGATCGCGCCGAGCAAGGACATGCTGCGCCGGATGGGCCGCGCCGAGTTCGTCCGCGCCGACATCCGCAACCCGTTCATCGCCAAGGTGATCCGCAACGGCGAGGTCGACACCGTGGTGCATGCCGCGGCGGCGTCCTACGCCCCGCGGTCCGGGGGCGGGGCGGCGTTGAAAGAACTCAACGTGATGGGCGCGATGCAGCTGTTCGGGGCCTGTCAGAAGGCGCCGTCGGTGCGCCGGGTGATCTTGAAGTCGACGTCGGAGGTCTACGGGTCCAGTTCGCGCGATCCGGTGATGTTCACCGAGGACAGCACCAGCCACCGTCCGCCCAGCGAGGGGTTCCCGCGGGACAGCATCGACATCGAGGGCTATGCCCGCGGGCTGGGGCGGCGCCGGCCGGATATTGCGGTCACCATCTTGCGGTTGGCGAACATGATCGGCCCGGCGATGGATACCGCGCTGTCGCGGTATCTGGCCGGCCCGCTGGTCCCGACGGTGCTCGGCCGGGACGCGCGGCTGCAGCTGCTGCACGAGCAAGACGCGCTGGGCGCGTTGGAGCGCGCCACCATGGCCGGGAAACCCGGCACCTTCAACATCGGTGCCAGCGGCATCATCATGATGTCGCAGGCGATCCGGCGGTCGGGTCGAATCCCGGTGCCAGTGCCGGGTTTTGGGCTGTGGGCGGTGGATTCGTTGAGACGGGCTAACCGCTACACCGAGATCAATCGTGAACAACTTGACTATTTGAGCTTTGGTCGAGTGATGGACACGACTAGAATGCGTGACGACCTTGGCTACAGCCCGAAATGGTCCACAGCCGAGGCCTTCGATGATTATTTACGGGGTCGTGATCTCACTCCGATCATCGACCCGCAGTGGGTACGCTCGTTGGAGCGCCGCGCCGTGGCGGCAGCTCAGCGTTGGGGCAGCCGCGCATAGATTCTCGATCGGGGAGGGGAGGTAGTCATCGTGGCGGGCGATTCGAAGGCGAAAGTCATTCCGTTGCACTCGAATTCGAGTCGTGCAACGGCGCAGCGGCGCGCCGACGCGGCGCGCCGGCATCCCTCGGTGGCCCACGACGGCAAGGGTCGGGCGTCGGCCGACCAGATTGCCGCCGTCATCCGCGAGATCGACCAGCGCCGTGCCGCCGCCGGTGCCCCGGCGGCCGAACCCTCCGCCAACGAATTCGCTGAACGGGTCGCCGCGATCGCCCAGTTCATCCGGGAACGGATCACCGGGGACTACAGCGTCGACGAGTACGGCTTCGACCCGCACTTCACCAACGCCGTCGCGCTGCCTTTGCTGCGGTTCTTCTTCAAGTCGTGGTTCCGGGTCGAGGTCAGCGGGGTGGAGAACCTGCCCGACACCGGGGCGGCGCTGGTGGTGGCCAATCACGCCGGGGTGCTGCCGATCGACGCGCTGATGACCTCGGTGGCCGTGCACGACGAGCACCCGGCCCACCGTGATTTGCGGCTGCTGGCCGCCGACCTGGTTTTCGACCTGCCGGTGATCGGCCCGGCCGCCCGCAAGGCGGGCCACACCATGGCGTGCACCGCCGACGCCCACCGGTTGCTGGCCGCCGGCGAACTGACCGCGGTGTTCCCGGAGGGCTACAAGGGGCTGGGCAAACGCTTCAAGGATCGCTACAAACTGCAGCGCTTCGGCCGCGGCGGCTTCGTGTCGGCCGCGCTGCGGGCCAAGGCGCCGATCGTGCCGTGCTCGATCGTCGGCTCCGAGGAGATCTACCCGATGCTGGCCGACGTCAAATTGCTGGCCCGGCTGCTGGGGGTGCCGTACTTTCCGATCACCCCGCTGTTCCCGCTGGCCGGGCCCGCCGGGCTGGTGCCGCTGCCGTCGAAGTGGCATATCGCGTTCGGCGAGCCGATCCCCACCGTCGACTACGACGAGTCCGCCGCCGACGACCCGATGGTCACCTTCGAGTTGACCGACCAGGTGCGCGAGACCATCCAGCAGACGCTGTACCGGCTGCTGACCGGCCGGCGCAACGTGTTCTTCGGCTGAGTTCTTCGCGGGCGGGAACGCCGACTACTTGACCAGGGTGAACTGGCACACGTTGGTGTTGCCGTTGCGGAACAGGTCGGCGCAGCCGGTCAGGTACTTCATGTACCGGTCGTAGACCTGCTGCGACTGGATCGCGATAGCCTCGTCCTTGCGCGCCGCCAGCGCCGCGGCCCACATGTCCAGCGTGCGGGCGTAATGCGGGCGCAGCGGGTGCACCCGGGCGACCGTGAAACCCGCCTTGGTGGCGTGCGCTTCCACGTTGGCCACCCGCGGCAGCTGACCCCCGGGAAAGATCTCGTCCATGATGAACTTGATGAACCGCACCAGCGTCATGGTCAGCTTCAGCCCGAGTTCCTCGGCCTCTTCCGGGCTCACCATCGTGATGGTGTGCAACAGCATGACGCCGTCGGCGGGCAGCAGCCGGTAGGCCCGGGCGAAGAAGTCGTCGTAGCGGTCGTAGCCGAAGTGCTCGAACGCGCCGATCGACACGATCCGATCCACCGGTTCGTCGAACTTCTCCCAGCCCTCCAGCAGCACCCGTTTGCTGCGCGGGCTGTCGATGGTGTCGAACAGGTTCTCGACGTGGACCTGCTGGTTTTTGCTCAACGTCAGGCCGACCACGTTGACGTCGTAGCGTTCGATGGCCCGTTGCAGGGTGGCGCCCCAGCCGCAGCCGATGTCGAGCAGGGTCATGCCGGGTTGCAGGCCCAGCTTGCCCAGCGACAGGTCGATCTTGGCCAGCTGCGCCTCTTGCAGCGTCATATCGTCGCGTTCGAAGTAGGCGCAGCTGTAGGTCTGGGTCGGGTCCAAAAACAGCCGGTAGAAGTCGTCGGAGAGGTCGTAGTGCGACTGGACGTCCGCGTAATGGGGTATCAGCTCGGCGTCAGGCGCGCGCTCGCCCCGATCGGTCATAGCCGAGGAGATTAGGCCTGGCCGCGGATCGATGCAATCGCGGCGATGGTCGCCGCTTCGGTGTCGGCGTCCTGGTTCGCCGACTCACCGAGCATGGTGACCACGCTGGTCATCACCGGCCGGCCGTCGGCGTCGGTGACCTCGCTGCGGATCTCGCTGATCACCGTGCCGTGCGATTCGATCACCGAATCGAGGTAGGTGTCGAAGTACAGCTTGTCGCCGGCCTGGATCGGCCGGTGGAACTCGAACTTCTGGTCGCGGTGGAAGACCCGGGCGATGTTGATCGGGATGTCGAACTTGGTGAAGATCTCCAGCTGCACGCGACGCCCGGCGACCGCCAGGAACGTCAGGGAGGCGACCAGGCCGTCGTAGCCGGCCTCGGCGGCCGCGGACTCCTCGAAATGGGTCGGGTGGTCGTCTTTGACCGCGGCGGCGAACTCGCGGATCTTCTCGCGGCCGACCTGGAAATAGTCCGGGAACCGGTAGTGGGTACCGATGATTCCCTGCGACTCTGTGTGCACTGACATGCCAGGTTGCCCTCCGCTCGCGCGCCGTCTGCGTGCCGACTGTGTAGGTTGTGCACGCTAAACGGCGATTTTCTCGAACACAACCTACACACTCGGCGCCACGCCGAAGAAGTCTCAGCGCTCGTGGCGACGCGACACGGCTGCAGCCAAAGCCCCGCCGGCCGCCCCCAGCGCCAGCGCCGACGGCACCCCGATCCGGGCCGCCTTGCGGGCGGTGCGGAAGTCGCGGATCTCCCAGCCCCGCTCCCGGGCCAGCTCCCGCAGCGCGGCGTCGGGGTTGATCGCCACCGCGGTGCCGACCAGCGACAACATCGGCACATCGTTGAAGCTGTCGGAGTAGGCGGTGCACCGTTTGAGGTTGAGCCCCTCCCGGATCGCCAACGACCGCACCGCGTGCGCTTTGCCCGCGCCGTGCAACAGTTCGCCGACCAGCCGGCCGGTGAACACCCCGTCCACCGATTCCACCACGGTGGCCAGCGCCCCGGTCAGCCCCAGCCGGCGGGCGATGGTCTCGGCCAGCTCGTAGGGGGTGGCGGTGACCAGCCACACCTGCTGGCCGGCGTCCAGGTGCATCTGGGCCAGCTCTCGGGTGCCCGGCCAGATCTTGTCGGCGATGATCTCGTCGTAGATCTCCTCGCCCAGGGCGGCCAGCTCCGCGGTGGTGCGGCCCTCGACGAACGCCAGCCCCTGGCGCCGGCCGGCGGCGACGTCGTCGCTGTTTTCCCGTCCGATCAGCTGAAACTTGGCCTGCGCGTACACGAACCGCGCCACGTCGCGGTAGGTGAAGTAGTTGCGCGCCGCCAAGCCCCGGCCGAAGTGCAGCAGCGAGGACCCCTGCACCAAGGTGTTGTCCACGTCGAAGAACGCGGCGGCGGTCAGATCGACCGGCGACGCGCTGTCCGCCGGGGGCACCGCCGCGTCGGCGGCCACGCCTTCCACCGCGCGTTCGGCGCTGGCGTCGGCGGCCACCGCGCCGGCATCGGCCACGGCCGGATCCGCGCTGCCCGAGTCGGAGAACGCCATCACGGACTCCTTCAAATGTGTGCCGCAGTGTTGGCTCAACCTTATCTGGCACTCGCGTGGCCACCGGTGCCACACTGGTCGCCGTGAACCAGCGCCCGCAGGTGGAGTTGCTGACCCGCGCCGGCTGCGCGGTGTGCGCCCGGGTGTACGCCCGGCTGGGGGAGCTGGCCGGCGAGCTGGGTTTCGACCTGACCGCCACCGATGTCGACGCGGCCGCCGCGGCGGGCAACACCGCACCGCGGGCCGAATACGGCGACCGGCTGCCGGTGGTCCTGCTCGACGGCCGCGAGCACAGCTACTGGGAGCTCGACGAGGACCGGCTGCGCGCCGACCTGGCCTGATCCGAGGCCGAGGCGCCGGCAACCAACGGGCAAGCAAATTTGGTAGCCCAGCTGGTAAACGTTTACCGTGGAGGTCAGTTCGTTCACTGGTGAATGCGAGGGAGCAGGCCAGGTGATTAAGCCGTGAGCGTCCTGCTCTTCGGGGTTTCGCACCGCAGCGCGCCGGTCTCCATCCTGGAGCAGCTGAGCACCGACGAAGCCGATCAGGTCAAGATCGTCGACAAGGTGCTGCAGTCGCCGTTGGTGACCGAGGCCATGATGCTGTCCACCTGTAACCGGGTCGAGGTCTACGCCGTGGTGGACGCCTTCCACGGCGGGCTGTCGGTGATCGGGCAGGTGCTCAGCGAGCACGCCGCCATCTCGATGGCCGACCTGACCAAATACGCCTACGTCCGCTACAGCGAGGCCGCCGTCGAGCATCTGTTCGCGGTGGCCAGCGGCCTGGATTCGGCGGTGGTCGGCGAGCAGCAGGTGCTCGGGCAGGTGCGCCGCGCCTACGCCACCGCCGAGGCCAACCGCACCGTCGGCCGCGTGCTGCACGAGTTGGCGCAGCGCGCGCTGTCGGTGGGCAAACGGGTGCACTCCGAAACCACGATCGACGCCGCCGGGGCGTCGGTGGTCTCGGTGGCGCTGGGCATGGCCGACGCCAAATTGGGCGGCCTGGCCGGGAAAACCGCGGTGGTGATCGGCGCCGGGGCGATGGGCGCGCTGTCCGCGGCGCACCTGACCAGGGCCGGGATCGGTCACATCCACGTCGTCAACCGGTCGTTGCCGCGCGCGCAGCGGCTGGCCCGCAAGATCCGCGAGTCCGGCACCCCGGCCGAGGCGCTCACCCTGGACCGGCTGGCCGCCGCGCTGGCCGACGCCGACGTGGCGGTGAGCTGCACCGGGGCGGTGCGCCCGGTGGTGACGCTGGCCGACGTGCACCACGCGCTGGCCGGCGGCCACCGCGACGAGGTGGCCCAGCCGCTGGCGTTCTGCGATTTGGGCATGCCTCGCGACGTCGACCCGGCGGTGGCCGGGCTGCCCGGCGTGTGGGTGGCCGATATGGACCGCATCCAGCGGGAACCGTCGGCCCGGGCGGCCGCCGCCGACGCCGAGGCCGCCCGCCAGCTCGTCGCCCGCGAGGTTGCCACCTACCTGGCCGGGCAGCGGATGGCCGAGGTCACCCCGACGGTGACCGCGCTGCGGCAACGCGCCGCCGACGTCGTCACCTCGGAGTTGCTGCGGCTGGACAACCGGCTGCCCGGGCTGGACAGCGCCCAGCGCGAGGAGGTGGCCCGCACCGTGCGCCGGGTGGTGGACAAGCTGCTGCACGCCCCCACCGTGCGCGTCAAACAGTTGGCCGGCGCCCCCGGCGGCGACAGCTACGCCGAGGCGCTGCGCGAGCTGTTCGAGCTCGACCCGCAGGCCGTCGACGCGGTGGCCACCGCCGGCGAATTGCCGCTGGTATCAACGGGGTCCGACACCCCCGACCCTACGGACAGCATCTCGGGTGGCAGCACCGAGTCGCGGCAGTAGCCGCGGGGAGCCGTCTTGGCCGATGTGATCCGGATCGGAACGCGGGGCAGCGCGCTGGCCACCACCCAGGCCGGCACGGTGCGCGACGCCCTAGTCGCCAACGGCCATCCCGCGGAGTTGGTGATCATCCGCACCGCCGGCGACCAGTCCATGGCGCCGATTGCCAGCCTCGGGGTGGGCGTGTTCACCGCCGCGTTGCGCGAGGCCATCGACGACGGCCGCGTCGACGCCGCCGTGCACTCCTACAAGGATTTGCCCACCGCGCCCGACGCCCGGTTCGCCATCCCGGCCATCCCGCCGCGCCAAGACGCCCGCGACGTGGTGGTGGCCCGCGACGGGCTGGTGCTGGCGGAGTTGCCGACGGGCTCGCTGGTGGGCACGTCGTCCCCGCGGCGGGCCGCACAGCTTAGAGCACTGGGTCTCGGTTTGGAAATTCGCCCCCTACGAGGCAACCTAGATACCAGGTTGAACAGGGTAAGCAGCGGTGATCTCGACGCCATCGTGGTAGCCCGGGCGGGACTGGCCCGGCTGGGCCGCCTCGACGAAGTCACCGAGACGCTGGAGCCGGTGCAGATGTTGCCAGCCCCGGCGCAAGGTGCGCTCGCCGTCGAGTGCCGCGCCGGCGACACCGCGCTGGCGGCGGCATTGGCGGAGCTCGACGACGCCGATAGCCGCGCGGCGGTCACCGCCGAGCGAGCCCTGCTCGCCGAACTGGAGGCGGGTTGTTCCGCACCGGTGGGCGCGATCGCCGAGGTGGTCGAGTCCATCGATGAGGACGGGCACGTCTTCGAGGAGCTGTCGCTGCGCGGCTGCGTGGCGGCGCTGGACGGATCCGACGTGATCCGCGCGTCCGGCATCGGCACCGTGGGCCGAGCTCGGGAGCTGGGGCTCTCGGTGGCCGCGGAGTTGTTCGAGCTGGGTGCGCGGGAACTGATGTCGGACGCGCGGTGAGACACCCGCGTACGAGAGGTGACTGGGAGTAACTGATGACGACGCGAGGGCGTAAGCCGAAGCCGGGCCGCATCGTGTTCGTGGGGTCGGGTCCTGGTGACCCGGGCCTGCTGACCATGCGGGCGCGGACGGTGCTGACGAACGCCGCCCTGGTGTTCACCGACCCCGACGTGCCCGAGTCGGTGCTGTCGCTGATCGGTGCCGACCTGCCGCCGGTCTCCGGGCCGGCCCCCGCCGACGCCTCGGGCGCCGACGGCGCTGATGGTGCCGACGCCGACGCCGCGGTGGCCGGTGGTCCCGACATCCGCCCGGCGTTGGGGGATCCCGCCGAGGTGGCCAAGACCCTGACCGCCGAGGCGAAGTCCGGGGCCGACGTGGTGCGGCTGGTGGCCGGCGACCCGCTGTCGGTGGACGCCGTCATCGCCGAGCTGAACGCGGTGGCCCGCTCCCACCTGCACTTCGAGGTGGTGCCCGGGCTGCCGGCCAGCAGCGCGGTGCCCACCTACGCCGGGCTGCCGCTGGGCTCGTCGCACACCGTGGCCGACGTGCGCGGCGACGTGGACTGGTCGGCGTTGGCCGCCGCGCCCGGACCGCTGATCCTGCAGGCCACCGGCTCGCACCTGGCCGAGGCCGCCCGCACCCTGGTCGAATACGGGCTGGCCGACTCCACCCCGTGCGTGGTGACCGCCAACGGCACCACCTGCGCGCAGCGGTCGGTGGAGACCACCCTGCAGGGCCTGACCGACCCCGCCGTCCTGGGCGGCACCGACCCCGCCGGCCCGCTGACCGGCCCGCTGGTGGTGACCATCGGCAAGACGGTGACCAACCGGGCCAAGCTGAACTGGTGGGAAAGCCGGGCGCTGTACGGCTGGACCGTGCTGGTGCCCCGGACCAAGGACCAGGCCGGCGAGATGAGCGAACGGTTGGTGGCCCACGGCGCGCTGCCGATGGAGGTGCCCACCATCGCCGTCGAGCCGCCGCGCAGCCCGGCCCAGATGGAAAGGGCCGTCAAGGGTTTGGTCGACGGCCGGTACCAGTGGGTGGTGTTCACCTCCACCAACGCGGTGCGCGCGGTGTGGGAAAAGTTCGGCGAGTTCGGGCTGGACGCTCGGGCGTTCTCCGGGGTGAAGATCGCCTGCGTCGGCGAGGCCACCGCAGACCGGGTCCGCGCCTTCGGGGTCAGCCCCGAGCTGGTGCCGGCCGGGGAACAGTCCTCGCTGGGGCTGCTGGACGAATTCCCGCCGTACGACAGCGTTTTCGACCCGGTGAACCGGGTGCTGCTGCCGCGCGCCGACATCGCCACCGAGACGCTGGCCGAGGGGCTGCGCGAACGCGGTTGGGAGATCGAGGATGTCACCGCCTACCGGACGGTGCGCGCCGCGCCGCCGCCGGCGGCCACCCGCGAGATGATCAAAACCGGTGGGTTCGACGCGGTGTGCTTCACCTCGTCCTCGACGGTGCGCAACCTGGTCGGCATCGCCGGCAAGCCGCACACCCGCACCATCGTGGCCTGCATCGGCCCCAAAACCGCCGAAACCGCCGCCGAATTCGGGTTGCGGGTCGACGTGCAGCCGGAGACCGCGGCGGTGGGCCCGCTGGTGGAGGCGCTGGCCGAGCACGCCGCCCGGCTGCGCGCCGAGGGTGCGCTGCCACCACCGCGTAAGAAGAGCCGCAGGCGATGACTTCTCTCGCGTTGACTCTGCACCGGTGGCGGAAAAGTGCGGGTAACCCCCGCCCTCCACGCAGAGTCAACGCGGGATGACTGGCTACCCGCGGCAGCGTCCGCGCCGGTTGCGTTCGACGCCGGCGTTGCGCCGATTGGTGGCGCAAACCTCGCTGGAGCCACGGCATTTGGTGCTGCCGATGTTCGTCGCCGACGGGATAACGGACCCTCGCCCCATCCCGTCGATGCCCGGCGTGGTGCAGCACACCCGGGATTCGCTGCGCGCGGCGGCCGCCGACGCCGTCGCCGCCGGGGTGGGCGGGCTGATGCTGTTCGGGGTGCCCCGCGCCGGCGACAAGGACGCGGTGGGGTCGCCCGGCACCGACCCCGACGGCATCCTCAACGTCGCGCTGCGGGATCTGGCCAAGGATCTCGGCGATGCCACGGTGCTGATGGCCGACACCTGCCTCGACGAGTTCACCGACCACGGGCACTGCGGCGTGCTGGACGCCCGCGGCCGGGTGGACAACGACGCGACCCTGGCCCGCTACGTCGAACTGGCGGTGGCCCAAGCCGATTCCGGGGCGCAGGTGGTGGGGCCCAGCGGCATGATGGACGGCCAGGTCGGCGCCATCCGGGATGGGTTGGACGCCGCCGGGCACACCGACGTGGTGATCCTGGCGTACGCCGCCAAATTCGCGTCGGCGTTTTACGGCCCGTTCCGCGACGCGGTGGACTCCAGCCTGGCCGGGGACCGGCGCACCTACCAGCAGGAGCCCGGCAACGCCCGCGAGGCGCTGCGCGAGGTGATGCTGGACCTCGACGAGGGCGCCGACCTGGTGATGGTCAAACCCGCGCTGGGCTATCTGGATATCGTCTCCGCGGCCGCCGAGGTGTCCCCGGTGCCGGTGGCCGCCTATCAGGTGTCCGGGGAGTACGCGATGATCGCCGCCGCCGCGGCCAACGGCTGGGTCGACGGCGATGCCGCCGCCCTGGAGTCGCTGATCAGCATCCGGCGCGCCGGCGCCGACATCGTGTTGACCTACTGGGCCGCCGCGGCGGCCGACTGGTTGACGTGAGCGCCCACCGCGCCGAACGTGCACTGATGGCGGGATTTCTCGACTTTTTTCGCCGTGGCTGCACGTTCGTCGGCCCGCATCGACACCCGCTACTCTGACCCGAGCATGTCCGCCGACCCGCCCGTCCCGCCGCCGCCCCCCGCGCCGCTGTTCCACGAACGCGGCGACAGCTGGTATTGGGTGCTGGCCGGCCCGGCGTCGGCGGTGACGATGCTGCTGATCCAGGCGCACAGCGGCTACGGCTACAACCCGCTGATGCCGGCCATCTTCCTGGTGCTGGTGACCGGGTTCGTCGGCTTGCAGGTCAAGGCGGCCCGGATCCACACCTCGGTCGAGCTGACCGAAGACACCCTGCGCCAGGGCACCGAAACCATCCCGGTCGGCGAGATCATCAAGATCTATCCGGAGGCCGACAAGGCGGCATCCGGGGACGAGGTGCTGGCCTGGCAGTCGGCCCGGGCGCTGGGCGAACTGACCGGGGTGCCGCGCGGACGCGTCGGGATTGGGCTGCGGCTCACCGGCGGCCGCAAGGCGCAGGCCTGGGCCCGGCACCATCGTCAACTGCGGGCGGCGCTGGCCCCGCTGGTGGTGGAGCGCACCGAACCGGTCAACGACGACGACGAGGAGTCGCGGTGGTGACCGCCAAGGTCCGCGCCGCCGTCGAACTCGGTTTGGCCGCCGCGGCGGCGGTGGGTTGCGCGCTGAGCTGGTCGCAGGTGCGCTCGACGGTGACCGTCGCCCCGATCAGCGCCGGGCAGCCGGCCACCACCTCGGTGGTCTACGACCCGCCGATGTTGCTGCTGACCCTGCTGCTGGCGACGCTGGCCGGGGTGTTGGCCGTGGTCGGGGCGGCCCGGCTGTGGCGAAGCAGACACACCATTAATACCCCCTAGGGGTATGATCGTCGGCATGGTGACCACCGATCTGCAGCTGCGCGGCATGACGTGTGCCGCGTGCGCGGCGCGGATCGAGCGCGGCCTCAACCAGCTGGACGGGGTGCAGGCCACGGTGAACTTCGCCGTCGAACGCGCCCACGTCCAACACGAATCCGGGGTGTCGGTCGCCGACCTGATCCGCGCGGTGGAGTCGACCGGCTATCAGGCGTCGGTGGTCGGCGCCCCCACCCAGGACACCCCGGAGGACGGGCTGCGGCCCCGGCTGATCGGGTCGGCGGTGCTGGCCGTGCCGGTGGTCGCGCTGTCGATGGTGATGGGCTGGCAGTTCCCCGGCTGGCAGTGGCTGGTGTTCGCGCTGACCACGCCGATCGTGGCCTGGGGCGGTGCCCCGTTCCACCGGGCCGCGCTGCGCCACGCCGTGCACGGCGCCTCGACGATGGACACCCTGGTGTCGCTGGGGACGTTGGCCGCCTACGGCTGGTCGGCGGTCGCGGTGCTCGCCGGGCGCGGGCACGTGTACTTCGAGGTCGCCGCCGCGGTGACGGTGTTTTTGTTGGCCGGGCGGTACGCCGAAGCGCGCGCCAAGCGGTCCGCCGGGGCGGCGCTGCGGGCGCTGCTGACGCTGGGCGCCAAGGACGCCGCGGTGCTGCGCGACGGCGTCGAGGTGCGGGTGCCGGTCGAGCAGCTGCACGTCGGCGACGTGTTCGCGGTCCGGCCCGGCGAGCGGGTGGCCACCGACGGGGTGGTGGTCGACGGCGCGTCGGCGGTGGACACCTCGGCGCTGACCGGGGAGTCGGTGCCGGTCGACGTCGGCCCCGGCGACCCGGTGTTGGGCGGTGCGCTGAACACCTACGGCCGGGTGCTGGTGCGCGCGGTCAAGGTCGGCACCGACACCCAGCTGGCCCGGATGGCCAAACTGGTGGCCGACGCGCAGAGCGGCAAGGCCGCCGTGCAGCGGCTGGCCGACCGGGTGTCGGCGGTGTTCGTGCCGGCGGTGCTGATGATCGCCGCGGTGACGTTGGCCGGCTGGCTGCTGGCCGGACAGCCGGCCGCGGCGGCGTTCACCGCGGCGGTGGCGGTGCTGATCATCGCCTGCCCGTGCGCGCTGGGGCTGGCCACCCCGACCGCCATCCTGGTCGGCACCGGGCGCGGCGCGCAGCTGGGCATCCTGATCAAGGACCCGCAGGTGCTGGAGACGGTCCGGCACATCGACACCGTCGTGCTGGACAAGACCGGGACGGTGACCACCGGGGTGATGGCCGTGACCGAGGTGGCGCCGCGGCCCGGTGAGGACGCCGACCTGCTGCTGGCCCGGGCGGCGGCCGTCGAATCCGCCTCCGAGCACCCGGTGGCCGCCGCGATCGTGGCCGCCGCCCGAGATCGGGGGCTGGACCCGGCGGCGCCCGACGCCTTCGTCAACGAGCCGGGCACCGGGGTGTCCGGGGTGGTCGACGGGGTGCGGGTGCGGGTGTCGCGGGCCGGGTCGCTGGCCGGGGTGGACCTGCTGGCGCCCGCGCCGGTGCAGCGCGGCACCACCGTCGAGGTTGGCTGGGGCCTGGCTCTTTTACGCATCTGGCGCGGCCGGCGGGGTGGGGGGGGGGGGGGGGGGGTGGGGGGGGGGGTGTGGTG
>NZ_MLQM01000117.1:0-17214 GCF_001854525.1 Mycobacterium talmoniae | reverse complement strand
CCACCCCCCCGCGCCCCGCCGCGGCCACGGCCCCCGCCGCCGCGGCCGCGGTCGCGCCCCTGCCGTCCGACCACCGGCGCGCCTCCTTCGCGTTCGCCGCGATCGGGGCGTTATTTTGCGCCGAGCTCGCCGGCGGGTTCGCGCTGACCCGGCCGATCGTCACCGCCACCGCCGCCACCGCTCGACTGTTCGGGTCGGTCGGGGCGCTGGCGGCGGCGACGATCGAGCGGGCGCCGCGGCGGGTGTGGGCCACCGTGATGACCGTGCTCATCGCCGTGGTCACCACCATCGTGATCACCGGCACCAACACCGACATGATCCGTTCGGCCCGTGCGGTTTTCGCACCGGTCGCGGACGTCGACGTGTGGGTGAGCGCCGATCCGCCGGACCGCTATCCGACCGACCCGCTGCCGTCCGGGTTGCGCGACAAGGTGGCCGCGGTGCCGGGCGTGGCCCGGGTGACCGAGGGCGCCTTCGCGTTCGCGGTGGTCGGCGGCACCCGGGTGCTGCTGGACGGATTCAGCGCCGGAACCGCCGATGCGCTCTACCGCGCGCTGGACGAACCGGTGCGCACCGCGGTGCTGGCCGGCCGGGGCGTGGTGCTGTCGCAGAATCTGGGCAAGGCCCTGCACGTTCGGGTCGGTGACCAGCTGCGGCTGCACACCCCCCGCGGGCCGCAGCGCCCGGAGGTGCTGGCCTTGGTGCCGTATTTCTCCACGGTCATCGGCACCGTCGGAATCAACCTCGAGCAGTTGCGAACCTGGTTCGACCGGCCGGCGGCGACCACCCTGCAGATCACCGCGGCCTCCGGCGCGGATCCGCGGCGCCTGGTGGCCGAGGTGCGCCGTGCGGTGCCTGGCCCCAACTACGTGTACGACGGGCGCGCCGCGCTGGCCGGGCTGGAGGCCCCGCTGCACCAGAGCATGTTCATCGCCAACGCGGTCTGGATCATCGTGGTGTTCGTGGCCGCCGTCGCGTTGCTCAACACCCTGACGCTGTCGGTGCTGGAGCGGCGCCGCGAGATCGGGGTGCTGCGGGCCATGGGGGCCAGCCGCCGGTTCACCCTGCAGATGGTGTTGGTCGAGGCGGCCAGCATCGGTGTCCTCGGCGGTGTCGCCGGCCTGCTGTGCGGGCTGACCGACCAGTGGCTGTACAGCTTGGTCAGCGGGGACGTGATGAGTTTCGACGTCGACTTCCGGCCCAGCCCAACGGCGCTCGCCTTGACCACGGGCGCCCTGGCGATCACCCTGCTGGGCGCGCTGCCGCCGGCCCGCCGCGCGGCACGGTTGAACATCATCGACGCCGTCGGCGTCGAATAGGTCGGTGCGGATCAGAAACCGAGCGGGACCAACGCGGTGAAGATCTCGGCGAGCGGGTCCGTAAAGGGCAGGGTGAACGTGCTGTCGATGCCCAGGTCCGGCACCACGAAGGTGTTCACCGTGTCCCCGACCGCCCCGACGCCCGTGTCGTCGGGCACGACCACGCCAGGCACGCTCGCCAATGCATCCGAGGGGTCCTGGCCCGAGGTCAACACATCGGTGAAGAGCGGGGTTCCATGGATGGAGGGACCTTGGATGACGTTCGCGACATATTCGCTGTCATCCGGGTCGGCTGCCGCGGTATCGGTGAACAGGCCGAAATTGTCGGTGTGACTGATGAAGTCCGGATCGGCCGGGGAGGGGACGTCCTCGCGGTCGGCGGAGGCGACGGAACTGGTGGCAAGCGCGATGAGGAAGGTGCCCGCAGCGGTGCCGACGGCGGCCGCAATAGCCCGACTGTTCATAGCTGACTCCAATTCTTGAACCAGGCAACGGTGTGGGCGGCTGGACGCTCACGACCCGTCAATAAGCGAAAAATTATACGAGAATTACAAAAAGCTGTATAGAAGATGAGTAAAACATAAGTTTACTGATCCGGCGCTGCAGTGTGCTCGACCATCGTCGCGACGCCTTGCAGATGGGGAGTGCACGGCGGCGGCACCGGGGTGCGTCGGAGGCTGCGCAGCCCGCTGGTATCGAATCCGGCCGCGGCAATCGCGTCGACGGTGCGGCGGTTGGGTCGGCACCCGGACGCCAACCACGACCAGGGCCCGGCGATCCGGTCCTGAAAGCGCCCCATCGCGCCGTCGCCGCGCACGTGCTCCAGCACCACCAGTCGGCCGCCCGGCACCAGCACCCGCCGGATCTCGGTGAGGGTAGCGGCCACATCGTCGACCGAACACAACACCAGCCCGACGTGGACGGAGTCGAAACTGTTGTCCGGGAACGGTATCGACTCGCCGACGCCCTCGACGATGTCGACGGCGATACCGTGGCGGCGGGCAAAAGCACGCGCCATCCGCCGCATTGCCGGGTCCGGCTCCACCGCGGCGACCGCGGTCACCGCCGCCGGAAGGAACATCAAGTCGGTGCCCGGACCCAAACCGACCATCAGCAGCCGGCCGGTCGCGTGGCTCATCGCCGCGCGCCGATACCGGTGGTAGAACAGCCGGTCGAAGATCGGCATGCCGAGCCGATACACGTACGGGAACACCGGGTTACGGCGTGTCATCGGCGGCCCAGATCCAGCCGGAACGGTGGATACTCCTCGCGCATCAACGAGACGTAGACGGCCACCCGGTAGCGCCATCGCACGATGCCCAGCAGCAGCTCGTACATGCCGCGCGGGATCGTCCCGGTGCACAACAACCCCAGCGCCGCGATCACGCACAGCACCTGCAGCAGCGGCTCCATCGCCCAGCAGAGCAGGATCTGCGGGATCGCCAACAGCCACCAGTTGACTAGGGCGGCCCGGTTGCTGAGCCGGCGTGGGTAGTCGACCTCTAGGTCGGCGGGGTAGTCGGGCCGCGACGCGAGGCTAAACGGCGGGTATTTGTCGGTGCTGTTCATCGGGAACCGGTAATTCATGAGTCGCCAGGACCAGCGCAGCGTCCCGACGGTGACGTCGAAGATCGGTCGCGGATACCGGCCGGTGAACAAAATCGCCACGCCGGCAGCGATGGTCAGCACCGGATACGCCAGATACAGCCCGATCAGGATCGGGTAGTGCGGGACGGCCAGCACGCACCATTTGACCAGCCACAGCCAGCGCGAGGGCGCATCGACTTCGGCGCGTACTCGTACCGGATCCTCCGATGGGGTCATTCCCTGGTCGCCCACATCCGGCGGTGACTGACCGCGCGCAAAAACATCGTCAACGTCCAGGTCATGAACCGGTCCGACAGCATCGCCGCCGGCCGCAGCACGGCTTCACCGTGGGACACCTGCCGCGATGCCACCCAGGACACCGCCCTCACCTTGCGGCGCCGGGTCTTCTCGTACCAGCGCAGTGCGGCCGCCAAATCGCCGGTGCGGCAATCCGACAGCGCCTTGCGCAACACCATCGTGTCGAGCAACGCCTGATTGGTGCCCTGTGCCAGGGTGGGCGGCATGGTGTGTGCCGCATCCCCGAGCAGGGTCACCGCGCCCAGGCCCGGCGACCGCGGAATCGGATGCCGAAAATGCGGGTACGGCGACGGGGCCAGGTCGTCGTCGGTCAACGTCGCCAAGACCCGGTCGGCTCGGTCGGACCAGCCGGTAAAACTGGATCGGATCAGCGAGAGGGGATCCTTGGGTCGGACGAAGCCGACGGACCAGGGCAGGTCGAACCAGAACTGCAGATCGCGGCCGCCGGCAGGCCACAGGCCCAGGTTTCCGTGATCGCCGACCATGACCATGGCGACTTGCTTATCGGCGATCTCGGGCAGGGTGATCAGTCCCTGCCAGCTGCACCAGCCGGTCGGCTCCGCATCCCGCCCGCCGACGATGTCGCGCACCATCGAGTGCAGGCCATCGGCGCCGATCACCAGATCGCCGTCGGCCCAGCCGTCGTCCTCGAACTCGAGCTGCACCCCGGTGGGCGTGCTGGTCACCCCGACCGCACGGGAATTGCAGCGGATGCGTTCGGCCGGAAAGCCGGCCAGCAGGCGGGCCAACAGGATTCGACGCGGGACCATTCGCACCGGGGCGCCCATCCGGTCCGCGATGGCGGCCGCGTCGAGCGTGGTGAGCCGACGTCCCGTGGAGGTCACCACCCGCACGGTGGACAGTGTCTGACCGGCCCCGTCCATGCTGACACCCAGCTGCCGCAGCACCGCCGCGCCATTGGGCCAGATGGTCACGGCGCCACCGGCGGCGCGCACCTGCGGGCGCTGTTCGTAGACGGTGACGTCGTGCCCGTCTTGCAGTAACCCCCGGGCCACGGAGATGCCGCCCACACCGGCGCCCACGACGAGGACCCGAAGCGGTCGCGCATTCGGTTTGGGCGGCAGTTCCTTCGAACGGCGGGGGTGGCTTTCGAGCCGGTTGAGCCCCACGCCTCAATCTATGCCGACGATGGGCTCGGTGGATAGGGGATGGCCGCATATTTCGCGGATGCAGGGTTACCGGCCGTGGCCTCCGCGATATGCCCACGCGTCGGTCGCCCGGGGCTGCTGAAATCGACGTCGAGATTGACACACAGCCCCGAGAATCGGAGGTTTGCGGAATTAAGACGTCGATTTCAGTGGCCAGCCAACCCCTCCACGAAGGCTTGGGTCTCCGCCCAGCTGGGCAGCAGCCCGGACGCTTGGACCTCGGCCAACGTGGGCGCGCCGGCATCCCGCTCGGACAAGGTCAGCGGGTGATCCGTTGGCCACTCGATGCCCAACGCCGGGTCGGTGGCGGCGATGGTGTGTTCGCGCTGCGGGTCGTAGCCCGCCGAACACAGATACATCACCGTCGAGTTGTCCTGCAGCGCAACGAAGCCGTGTGCCAACCCCTCGGACAGATAAACCGAGCGGCGATCCCGGGCGTCGAGCAGCACCGCATCCCAGCGGCCGAAGGTCGGGGAGCCCACCCGGATGTCGACCACCACGTCGAACACCGAACCGGACACGCACGTCACATATTTGGCTTGACTGGGGGGCAGCTGGGCGAAATGCAGGCCGCGCAGCACCCCGGCCGCCGACACCGAACAGTTGGCCTGCCGCAGGTCGAACCGGTGACCGGCGAACGCGGTGAACTCGCGGTCGGTGAACCACTCGAAAAACAGGCCGCGGGAATCGGCATGCAGCTGCGGGGTGATCTCCCAGGCGCCGGGAACGGCGAGTTCACGTGCGGTCACGTCACTGCCCCCGCTGCTCGTAGCGCGCCTCGACGGCGTCCTTCAGTGGCGCCCACCAGGATTCGTTGGCGCGGTACCACTCGATGGTGGCGCGCAGCCCCTCCTCGAAGTCGGTGTGCTTGGGCGCCCAGCCCAACTCGTCTCCCAACGTCGACGGGTCGATGGCGTAGCGCAGGTCGTGCCCGGCCCGGTCGGTCACCTGCTCGAAATCGTCGGGGTCGCGGCCCATCAGCCGCAGGATGGCCTGCACCACGGACCGGTTGTCGCGTTCACCGTCGGCGCCGATCAGGTAGGTGCGGCCGGGCCGGCCGGCGTCCAGAATGCGCCATACCGCCGCGTTGTGGTCATCGACGTGGATCCAGTCGCGCACGTTGGCGCCGCGGCCGTACAGCTTGGCCCGCCGCCCGGTGAGCAGATTGGTGATCTGGCGAGGGATGAACTTCTCCACATGCTGATACGGGCCATAGTTGTTGGAGCAGTTCGAGATCGTCGCGGCCACGCCGTAGGAGCGCACCCAGGCCCGCACCAACAGGTCGGCGGCGGCCTTGGTCGACGAGTAGGGGCTCGACGGGTTGTAGGGCGTCGACTCGGTGAACCGCTGCGGGCCGTCGAGCGGCAGGTCGCCGTAGACCTCGTCGGTGGACACGTGGTGGAGCCGCACCCCGTGCCGGCGCACCGCCTCCAACACGGTGAACGTGCCGATCACGTTGGCGTGCAGGAACGGCTCCGGGTCGGCCAACGCGTTGTCGACATGGGTTTCGGCGGCGAAGTGGACCACTGCGTCGGACTCGGCGACCAGCGCCGACACCCGCTCGGCGTCGGTGATATCGCCCTGCACCAGCCGGATGTCATCCGCCACGCCGGCCAAAGATTCGCGGCTGCCGGCGTAGGTCAACGCGTCGAGCACCGTCACCGTCACGTCGGGGCGCTCCCGCACGGTGCTGTGCACAAAATTGGCGCCGATGAACCCGGCACCCCCGGTGACCAGCAGTCGCATGGTGCAACCCTAGCGGAGCGGTGCGGCCGAAGGCCGACGCAAAAGCTCCCGGGCCGGAATGATCGAGCAGATCTGGCGGCCCCCGCCGACGGCGTCGAGCTGCTGGCGGCGAGAGCCGGATCGGCAGTCAATGACGGAAGGGTGAGATGAGATCAATTCACACCGCGCCGCAGGTGTTCCGCAAGGTCAGCGAGATCGACTGCCCGATCGAGCGGGTCTGGCAGCGGGTCACCACCCAAGAGGGGATCAACGACGAGATGAACCCCTACCTGAAGATGACCATGCCGCGGCGGTTCCGCGGGAAATCCATCGCCGACGTGACGCCCGGCACCCGGATCGGAAAGAGTGTGCTGCTCCTGTTCGGGATCGTGCCGTTCGGATTCGACGACATCACCATCGCCGAGATCGAGCCCGGGCGGATGTTTCGGGAAGAGTCGGTGATGACCGGCATGCGGATTTGGGTGCACCACCGGACCCTGGAACCCGACGGCGACAAGACGATCGTCAGCGACGAAATCACGTTGGCGCCGCAGGCGCCGATGGGTCTGATTCCCGGCTGGGGCGCGCTGCTGAGCGCCGTCCTGTCGGCCTTTTTCACCCACCGTCACCGCCGCCTGCGTCGCGGCCTGACCGGCGCGTCCCAGTGAGTCGCTACGGCGGACCGCCACTGGCCATTGATCCACCGCGCTGAATCGCCCGGGGGTTCAGGTCGCGAGCCCCAGCGGCCCGGCCAATTCGGTCAGCGTGGGCAGCAGCTTGTCCCAACCGCCCAGCACCTGAATCGCCACATGGTCGGCGCCGGCGCCCAGGTGCTCACCCAGGCGCGCGGCGACGGCGTCGGCGGTTCCGTGCGCGACGACGCCGTCGATGAGGCGGTCGCTGCCGGGCTCACGCACGTCGGCGTCGGTGAATCCCAACCGCTTCCAGTTGTTGACGTAGTTGGACAACCCGAGATAGAAGCCGACCGCTTTGCGCCCCACCGCGCGGGCCTCGGCGGCGTCGGTGGTGAGCACCACCTTGTGCTCGGGCGCCAAAAGCACGGTGTTGCCGACGAGTTCGCGGGCGTGCGCGGTGTGCTCGGGGGTGGTCAGATACGGATGCGCCCCGGCGCTGCGCTGCGCCGACAGCTGCAACACCTTGGGGCCCAACGCCGCCAGCACGCGGCGGCTGGTCGGCACCCCGGCGGCGTCGAGGGCGTCGAGGTAGTCGACCAACGCTTGATACGGCGTGCGGTACTGCTGGGTGTGCTCGGGATGCCCGGCGCCGACCCCGAGCAAAAACCGGCCCGGATGCGCCTCTTCGATGCGGTGGTAGGACTCGGCCACCGGCTGCGCCTGCGCCGACCAGATGTTGACGATGCCGGTGGCCACCTGCAGCGTCGAGGTGGCCTCCAAGATCGGTTCCACGAATGCTAGGTCGGCGGCGGGGGAGCCGCCCACCCAGACCGTGCCGTAGCCCAGCCGCTCGATCTCGACCGCCTGCTCGGGCCGGATCGGCCCCATCGTCCACACGCCGTAGGAACCCAGCTCGGGCTTGAGCGACAGCGCTTCAGTCATCGGCGCCGCTCCTTCTCGTCGCTTCGTTCTGCATCGTCGCCGGCGCAGGTCATGGTCCTCCGTATTACGGTGTCAGTCCTAACGGGCCGGCCAGTTCGGCCAGCGCCGGGACCAGTTTGTCAGGTCCGGTGAGCACCTGGACAGGGACATGGTCGGCCCCGGCGTCGAGGTGCTGGGTGAGCCGGGCCGCGATCTGCTCCGGGGTGCCGTAGGCGACCACGGCGTCGACCAGGCGGTCGCTGCCCGGCGCGGCGAGGTCGTCGTCGGTGAAACCCAGCCGCCGCCAGTTGTTCAGGTAGTTGGCCAGGTTGAGGTAGATACCGAGCGCCTTGCGCCCCACCGCGCGGGCCCGCTCGGCGTCGGTGGTCAGCACCACCTTGTGTTCGGGCGCCAAAAACGCCGCCCGGCCCAGCAGCTCGCGGGCCTGCGCGGTGTGCTCCGGGGTGGTCAGATACGGGTGCGCCCCGGCGCCGCGTTGCGCCGACAGCCCCAGCACCTTGGGGCCCAGCGCGGCCAGCACCCGACGCTCGGCGGGCACCCCGTAATCGTCGAGCCGGTCCAGGTAGTCCACCAGCGCGTCGTACGGTTTGCGGTATTCGGCGACGGCCTCGCGGTGCCCGACGCCGATGCCGAGCAGGAACCGGCCCGGGTAGGCCCGATCGATGCGGTGGAACGACTCGGCGACGGCCGGGGCGGGCGCCGTCCAGATGTTGACGATGCCGGTGGCCACCTGCAGCGTGCTCGTCGCCGCCAGGATCGGTTCCACCCAGTCCAGCTCGGCCGGCGGTGAGCCGCCCACCCAGACCGCCCCGTAGCCCAGCGCCTCGATGTCCTTGGCTTGCTCGGGGGTGACGCCGCGGCCGAACGAGCCGAACCGACCGAGATTGGGTTTGTGCGCGACCGTGTCCGTCATGGTCGCTCCAACCGCGCCGGCGGCGGAAACTATTCCGCGCTACTCGACGGTCGGAACCGGGTGGTCGTTGGTGGTCACCACCTCCGCGGCCGGCGCGGCCGGCTGCTCGGAATTCGGCGAGCGGTTGAGCATCGCGGCCACGTCGATCCCGGAGGCCTTCAGCGTCTCGAGCACCTTGGCCAGGCTCAGCGGGCTGATGCCGAGCAGGCCGCCCAACGCGTCCCGGGTGTCGCCGGCGCCGCCGATGATCGACAGCCGCTCGATCTCCGACAGCGGGGAGGCCGCCGCCTGGGTGGCCTCGACCACCGAGGACAGCACGTCGGGCAGCATCAGCATCCGGGCGGCTTCGGCGCTGTAGCTGTTCAGCGCCTCGGCGATCTTCTTCTTGCCCTCGGCCTCGGCCAGCAGCTTGGCCTTGGTGCCCTCGGCCTCGGCGATCAACCGTGCCTTGGTGCCCTCGGCCTCGGCGACCAGGCTCGCCCTGGCGCCGTCGGCCTCGGCCTGACGTTCCACCCGCACGGCGTCGGCGGCCGCCTTGCGCGCGTCGGCCTGGGCCTCACCGGATTGCCGGGCGGCCTCCGCCTGGGCCTGAGCGGTCAGGATCGCCGACTGGCGCTGGCCCTCGGCGCGGGCAATGTCGGCTTGCCGTTGCGCCTCGGCCGGCGCGATCACGTCGGCCTGCAGCGCGGCCTGGGCCTGCTCGGCGCGGCGCTGCTCCACCTCGATGCGGGCCTGCACCCGGGCGGCCTCGGCCTGCTCGATGGCGATGCCGACGTCCTTTTCGGCGCGGGCGTGCGCCAGCGGCCCGGCCTGGTCGGCCTGGGCGTTCTCGGCCTCGGTCTGCGCGCGCAGCCGGGCCAGTTCGACATCGCGCTTCTGGTTGGCGGTGGCGATCGCGGTGTCGGCCTCGGCCTGGGCGACCGAGCCCTCCTGGCGGGCCTTGGCCGACTGGATCTGCGCGTCGCGTTCGGCCTCGGCGGTACCCACCGCAGCGTCGCGCTTGACCTCGGCGATGCGGCGCTGCCCCAGCGATTCCAGGTAGCCGTTGAAATCGGAGATCCCGGCGATCTTGAGCACGTCGACTTCCATGCCGATGCGGGCCAGGTCGGCGCCGGCCTCCTCGACCACACTGCGGGCCAGGCTGTCCCGGTTGGAGTTGAGGTCCTCCACCGTCATCGTCGCGGTGATCCCGCGCAGGCTGCCGGCCAGTATGTCGTTGATCTGGTGCTGCAGGTCCTCCAGGTCGGAGGTCAAAAAGCGCTGCACCGCGGTCTGCACCGCCTCGTCGGCCGACCCGATCCGAACCAACCCGACGGCCTCCACGTTGACCGGCACCCCGTTGTTGGACAGCGCGTTTTGCAGCTTGATGCTGACGTTGAACGGTTCCAGCGACATGACGTCGACCCGCTCGATGCCCGGCACCCGGAACCGGGCCCCGCCGCGCACCACCTTGGGCTGGCCGCGGCCGGTGAACACCGCCACCTCATTGGGCGGCACCTTGATGTAGTTCTTCACGTAGATGACCGGCAGGCCGACCAGCAGCAACAATGCCGCGACGGCCGCGACGAAGACGATCAAGACGAGCGACATGGCGGGAGCCTTTCTCCTTAGTGCTCGGGTACCGCGACGACGTGCACGTAGTCGGGGTCCACATCGGCGATGTAGACGCGGGTGGATTTGGCCAGGGTGGCCGGTTCGGTAGTGATGGCGCGGGACCGCACCCGGTTACCGTCGCCGTCGACGAAGGCGACCTCGCCCCACCCGTCGACGGGAACGTCGAGGGTGACCGTGCCCAGCAGGCCGATGTACGACGACCGTCCCCGCTGCGAGTTGGATTGCTGTTTGCGCAGGTAGGGCAGCACCAGGCCCTGCAGGGTCGCCACCAGCAGCACCGCGCTGACCAGCGCCACGCCGCCGGCGGCCGCGGCGCCCAGCCCGGCCCAGGTGCTGACCAGCCCGCCGGTGCCGGCGCCCAGCAATGCCGCCGACACGCTGGTGAGGCTCAGAAACGGCATCCCGTCGTGACCGAAGTCGGTCAGCAGCAGCGCCGACAGCACCGCAACCGCACCGACGACGAACGCCGCCAGGTACACAGCCGACACGGGACTCCTCTCTGCTCAGCCCGTGCCCCCCGGTCCTGTTCGGGCTGGTAGAGCCATCCTCGCATCCCGCGGGGAGGGTCAGGTGCGGAATTTTGGCGCAGGGCGGCGCTGCGGGTATCGTGGAGCACCGGTGCGGCATCCGCGCCGGCTCTTTGCGTGCCCTGTTCTGGAATTCGAGGAATTTCCTGCCACCGGCTCACGTTTTGCAGTCGGAGCGAATTCTGCGCCGAACCGGGCGCAACGTACAGGACAGAAGAGGATCGCCGGAAAGTTATGGCCAAAAAAGACGGCGCCATCGAGGTCGAAGGCCGCGTGGTCGAGCCACTGCCCAATGCGATGTTTCGCATTGAGCTGGAGAACGGCCACAAGGTGCTCGCGCACATCAGCGGCAAGATGCGCCAGCACTACATCCGGATCCTGCCCGAGGACCGGGTGGTGGTGGAGTTGTCGCCCTATGACCTCTCCCGGGGCCGCATCGTGTACCGGTACAAGTAGCGAACCCGCCAACACCAACGTCAACCAGCGATAACGAAGGACCACTACAGCCGTGAAGGTGAACCCGAGCGTCAAGCCGATCTGCGACAAGTGCAGGGTGATCCGCCGGCATGGGCGGGTCATGGTGATCTGCTCCGATCCTCGGCACAAGCAGCGGCAGGGTTAATCCCGCCCGCGACCCACAACTGAATGCAGACCTCCCAGTACCAGTGAGCGGCTGGCATCTTTAGAGATGGGCCAGCTCACCCACGCCCGGACCGGAGGCCGGGCCCCGGAGCAGTCAGCCGGGAACGGGCTGGGATCGACACCTCCGTGACGAAGACGAAAGAGGGCATGCCCCCATGGCTCGACTTGTGGGCGTCGATCTCCCGCGCGATAAGCGCATGGAGATCGCGCTGACCTACATCTACGGCGTCGGCCGGACCCGCTCGCGGGAGATCCTGGCCGCCACCGGTATCGACAAGGACCTGCGCAGCAAGGACCTCACCGACGATCAGCTCACGCACCTGCGTGACTACATCGAAGCCAACCTCAAGGTGGAGGGTGACCTGCGTCGCGAGGTGCAGGCCGACATCCGCCGCAAGATCGAGATCGGCTGCTACCAGGGCCTGCGGCACCGCCGCGGCCTGCCGGTGCGTGGCCAGCGGACCAAGACCAATGCGCGCACCCGCAAGGGCCCCAAGCGCACCATCGCCGGCAAGAAGAAGGCCAGGTAACCCATGCCACCGAAGAAGGCAGCTGCCACCGCCAAGAAGGGGCAGAAGACCCTGAAGACGCGGCGGCGGGAAAAGAAGAACATCCCGCACGGTGCCGCGCACATCAAGAGCACCTTCAACAACACGATCGTGACGATCACCGACCCGTCGGGCAACGTCATCGCCTGGGCGTCGTCGGGCCACGTCGGCTTCAAGGGGTCGCGGAAGTCGACGCCGTTCGCCGCGCAGCTGGCCGCCGAGAACGCCGCCCGCAAGGCGCAGGAGCACGGCGTGAAGAAGGTCGACGTGTTCGTGAAGGGCCCCGGCTCGGGCCGGGAGACCGCCATCCGGTCGCTGCAGGCCGCCGGTCTGGAGGTCGGCGCGATTTCCGACGTCACGCCGCAGCCGCACAACGGCTGCCGTCCGCCCAAGCGGCGCCGGGTCTAGGAGGTACAGGAGAAGATGGCTCGTTACACCGGACCCGCCACCCGCAAGTCGCGCCGGTTGGGCGTCGACCTGGTCGGCGGTGACCAAGCATTCGAGAAGCGTCCCTACCCGCCCGGCCAGCACGGTCGCGCGCGGATCAAGGAGAGCGAATACCGGCTGCAGCTGCAGGAGAAGCAGAAGGCCCGCTTCACCTACGGCGTGCTGGAGAAGCAGTTCCGCCGCTACTACGCCGAGGCCGTGCGCCGCGGCGGCAAGACCGGCGAGGAGCTGCTGCGCATCCTGGAAAGCCGGCTGGACAACGTGATCTACCGGGCCGGGCTGGCCCGGACCCGGCGGATGGCCCGCCAGCTGGTCAGCCACGGCCACTTCACCGTCAACGGCGTCAAGGTGGACATCCCCAGCTACCAGGTGTCGCAGTACGACATCATCGACGTCCGCGACAAGTCGCTGAACACGCTGCCGTTCCAGATCGCCCGCGAGACCGCCGGTGACCGGCCCATCCCGGGCTGGCTGCAGGTGGTGGGGGAGCGGCAACGCATCCTGGTCCACCAGCTGCCCGAGCGGGCGCAGATCGACGTCCCGCTCACCGAGCAGCTGATCGTCGAGTTCTACTCGAAGTAACCGCCCGCACCATCCGGTGCGGGTCCCCAACGGCATCAAATAGCGGGTGCCGAGAAGGAGATAGAAACACCATGCTGATCTCTCAGCGACCCACCCTGTCCGAAGAGGTTATCGCCGACAACCGGTCCCAGTTCGTCATCGAACCGTTGGAGCCCGGCTTCGGCTACACCCTCGGCAACTCGTTGCGGCGCACGCTGCTGTCGTCGATTCCCGGCGCGGCGGTCACCAGCATCCGCATCGACGGTGTGCTGCACGAGTTCACCACCGTGCCCGGCGTCAAGGAAGACGTCACCGACATCATCTTGAACCTCAAGGCGCTGGTGGTGTCCTCCGAGGAGGACGAGCCGGTCACCATGTACCTGCGCAAGCAGGGTCCGGGTGCGGTCACCGCGGGCGACATCGTGCCGCCGGCCGGGGTCACCGTGCACAACCCCGACATGCACATCGCCACCCTCAACGACAAGGGCAAGCTGGAGGTCGAGCTCGTCGTCGAGCGCGGCCGTGGCTACGTGCCGGCCGTGCAGAACAAGGCGTCGGGCGCCGAGATCGGCCGCATCCCGGTGGATTCCATCTACTCGCCGGTGCTCAAGGTCACCTACAAGGTGGAGGCCACCCGCGTCGAGCAGCGCACCGACTTCGACAAGCTGATCCTGGACGTGGAGACCAAGAACTCGATCAGCCCGCGCGACGCGCTGGCGTCGGCGGGCAAGACCCTGGTCGAATTGTTCGGTCTGGCCCGTGAACTCAACGTCGAAGCCGAGGGCATCGAGATCGGGCCGTCGCCGGCCGAGGCCGACCACATTGCCTCCTTCGCGCTGCCGATCGACGACCTGGACCTGACCGTGCGGTCCTACAACTGCCTCAAGCGCGAGGGTGTGCACACCGTCGGTGAGCTGGTGGCCCGCACCGAGTCCGACCTGCTCGACATCCGCAACTTCGGGCAGAAGTCGATCGACGAGGTGAAGATCAAGCTGCACCAGCTGGGCCTGTCGCTCAAGGACAGCCCGGCCAGCTTCGACCCGTCGCAGGTCGCCGGCTACGACGCCGCGACCGGCACCTGGTCGGCCGACGGTGGCTACGACGACCAGGACTACGCCGAAACCGAACAGCTGTAAAGAATTCCGTCCCGGCCCTACCTGATACGGGGGCCGGCCCCATTTAGGAGAAGCCAGCAATGCCCAAGCCCACCAAGGGCCCTCGCCTCGGCGGGTCGTCCTCGCACCAGAAAGCGATCCTGGCGAACCTGGCCACGTCGCTGTTCGAGCATGGCCGGATCAAGACCACCGAGGCCAAGGCCCGGGCGTTGCGGCCGTACGCGGAGAAGCTGATCACCCACGCCAAGAAGGGCACGCTGCACAACCGGCGTGAGGTGCTCAAGAAGATCCGCGACAAGGATGTGGTGCACACCCTGTTCGCCGAGATCGGTCCGCACTTCGCGGACCGCAACGGCGGCTACACCCGCATCATCAAGGTCGAGGCGCGCAAGGGCGACAACGCCCCGATGGCGGTCATCGAACTGGTGCGGGAGAAGACGGTGACCTCCGAGGCCGACCGGGCGCGCCGGGTCGCGGCGCCGGCGCCGGAGAAGGCGCCCGAACCGGCCGCCGAGGCCCCGGCGGAGGAGCCCGCCGAAGCTGTCGAGGCGGAGGCCGTTGAGGCGCCGGCCGAGGCCGCCGCGGACACCGACGGGGACGCTGACCAGTCCTGACGTGTCCGGGGCTGTTCGGCTGCGGCTGGATATCGCCTACGACGGCACCGAGTTCGCCGGCTGGGCTGTGCAGGCCGGCCAGCGGACCGTGGCCGGCGTGCTCGACGAGGCGCTGTCCACGGTGTTTCGCACCCCGGTGCGGCTGTTCGCCGCGGGGCGCACCGACACCGGGGTGCACGCCACCGGTCAGGTGGCCCACGTCGACATCCCGTCGGCCGCGGTGACCCACGCCTATCCGCGCACCCGGCGCAGCGGTGACCCCGAATTCCTGCCGCTGGTGCGACGGTTGGGGCGGCTGCTGCCCACCGACGTCCGGGTGCGCCAGATCGCCCGCGCCGCCGCCGGGTTCGACGCCCGGTTTTCGGCGCTGCGCCGCCACTACGTCTACCGGTTATCGACCGCGCCCTACGGGGTGGACCCGCAGCAGGCCCGCTACGTCACGGTGTGGCCGCGGGCCCTAGACGTCGACGCGATGAACGCGGCATCGCGAAACCTGCTGGGGCTGCACGATTTCGCCGCGTTTTGCCGACACCGCGTCGGCGCCACCACGATTCGCGACCTGCAGCGCCTGGAGTGGACGCGCGACGGCGACCAGGTCACCGCGCATGTCACCGCTGACGCGTTCTGCTGGTCGATGGTGCGCTCCCTGGTGGGGGCGCTGCTGGCGGTCGGTGCCGGTCGCCGCAGCCCGGGCTGGTGTGCCGCGCTGCTGGAGGCCAGCCACCGGTCCAGCGACTTCGCGGCCGCCCCGGCGCACGGCCTGACGCTGGTGGGTGTCGACTACCCGCCGGATGACGAGTTGGCGGCGCGCACCGTGATCACCCGCGACCTGCGCCGCCGCTAGACCAGGCCGGCGACGAACGCGGCGGCCTGGTTGGTCAGCCCGGGGGTGTAGCCGGAGTGCGCGCTGAAGTTCTGCCCGTCGGAGCAGACCGGGTCGCCGTCGGCGCACAGGTCGATGGTCTTGGGCCCCCAGGTCGGACTGTTCGTTAACGGCTGACCCATCCGGGCCGACGGGTTGCCGAACACCGCGATCGCCGCGACGTGATCGGCAGCCTCCGCCGGCAGTGGCGCGCTGAACCCGAGGCCAGGCACCGGGGCCGCGGCGACAACGTCGATCACCGCGGCGCCTTGGGAGTAGCCGCCGAGCACCAGTCGAGTGTCCGGACAGTTGTTGGCCATGTCCTGGACGTGGGCGCTGGCGTCGTTGGCGCCGTCCGCGGCGGCGCGGAAGTCGTAGCTGGCCGGATAGTTCACCCCGTAGGCGCCGACGGATCTGCCCCCCACCTGGGACCGCAGCGACCCGATGAAGGCGTTGCCGACCCGCCCGACCCCCGGCGAGTCGTTGGTGCCGCGGGCGAACACCACCTCGATGTCCGGGCAGGCCGCCGACGCGCTGGGCAGCATGGCCGTGGGTAGCGCCGCGGGGGCGATGACCGCCGCGGCCGCGGCCAGCGCCACGGCGCCCGCCAACACAGCGTTGCGGCCCCGCGAGGTGGGGAAGGGCCGCCCAAACATCCGGTGTCTTATCACGCGGTAGATATTAGCGGTTCAAAATATTAGTGCGCAAAACTAATTGATGTGCTCTTCGGGCGGCTGCAGGTGCGGTTGCCCGGTCTGGATCTTGCTGGCCACGAACGTGGCGGCCTGATCGGTCAACCCGGGGATGTAGCCGTCGGTGTGCGATTCCCACTGGTTGCCCGGGCCCTCGTGGCAAATCGGGTCGCTGGCGTTGCACAAATCGATCGCCTTGGACCCCAACAGCGCGCTCTGGCTGGCCAGCGAACCGCCGCCCCGATCGGCGGCATTGCCGAACGTCGCGACCGCCGCGATGTTGCCGGCGTATTCGGCCGGCAGCGGACTACCCCACGTCACACCGACCACCGGAACCCCGGCCACGATGTCGATCACCGAGGCGCCCTGCGAGTAGCCGCCCAGCACCAGCTTGGTGTCGGGGCACTTGCCGGCCATGTCCTTGACGTGCCGAATCACGTCGTTGGCGCCGTCGCCGCCGCCCAACTGCAGCCGGCCGGCGGGATAGTTCACCGCGTAGACGCCGATGTTTAACCCGGGGGTCTTGGCCCGCAGCGAGTCGACGAGGGCGTCGCCGACCCGTCCGACGCCGGGCGGCTCACTGGTGCCGCGGGCGAAGATCACTTCGGCATCGGGGCAGTCGTCGGCGGCCGCCGACGGGACGATCGACGGCACCGTGCTCGGGGCGACGAGCAGGGCGCCGGCGCTGAGCAGGGTCAGCGCGCCCAGGCCGGTCCAACGCAGGGTGCGGGACGATCGGCGGGCGCGGCGACCGGACTTCGCGGAAACGATCTGGTCGATGTGCACACGCCGATATTACCGGGGCTCGGCGCGATCCCAGAATGCGGTATCTGCCTGGTGAGCGCGTTGCTAGGCTGGGTGGGTTGTGTGTTCCGGTGCTCGGCGCCGCCAGGGAGGGTTGGGGTTGAACGGGTCTTTGCGCAGATTTGCTGGCGTCGCGGCGGGCGTCGCCGGTGCGGTGGCGGTGGCCGGCTGGCTCTTATA
>NZ_MLQM01000116.1:0-17352 GCF_001854525.1 Mycobacterium talmoniae | reverse complement strand
CCTCCCGCTCGCTCAGCGCATAAGAGGCCATCGCCTCCCCCGACGCCAACGACGGCAACACCTGCGCCTTAAGCTCCTGCGACCCGGACAAGATCAGGCCCATCGTGCCCAACTTGTTGACCGCCGGGATCAGCGACGCCGACGCGTCCACCCGCGCCACTTCCTCGATCACAATGCACGCGGCCACCGAATCCGCGCCCTGCCCCCCGTACTCCTCGGGCACATGCACCGCATTAAACCCCGACGCGTTCAGCGCCGCTAACGCCTCCTCGGGAAACCGGGCCCGCTCATCAACATCCTTGGCATACGGCGCGATCTCCTTCTCCGCCAACGCCCGAATCGCCGCCCGAAGCTCATCATGCTCCTCCGGCAACCGGAACACATCAAACGACGGATTCCCACCCCACCCAGACATCTTGCCCTCCTTAAGCTACTCGGTTGGCCAGCGTTACCCGCTGAGGTACTCGATCGCCTGCCGTCGCACATCGACCTTGCGGACCTTGCCGGTGACCGTCATGGGAAATTCGTCGACCACCCGCAGGTAGCGCGGAATCTTGAAGTAAGCGAGTCGGTGTGCGCAGAACTGGCGCAGAGCTTGGATCGTCAACTCGGGCGCGCCCGTGCGCAACGTGACCACTGCCATCAGTTCCTCGCCGTACTTTTCATCGGGGACACCGATGACCTGCGCGTCGCGGATGTCGGGATGGGTGTGGAGGAACTCCTCGATCTCCCGCGGAGAGATGTTCTCCCCTCCGCGGATGACCATGTCCTTGATCCGGCCCGCGATCTGCACGTAACCGTCATCGTCCATGATCGCCAAATCACCCGTATGCATCCAACCGTCCGCATCGATCGTCTCGGCTGTCCTCTCGGGCTCCTTCCAGTAGCCCGCCATCACCGAATAGCCACGGACGTACAACTCGCCGGTCGCGCCGTGCGGTACCGTCTCGCCCGTGGCCGGGTCGACCACCTTGATCTCCAGGTGTGGGCAGACCCGGCCGACGGTGCTTACGCGTCGCGCCACTGGGTCGCCGGCTCGGGTCTGGAGGGACACTGGTGAGGTTTCAGTCATCCCGTAGCAGATCGCTACCCCCGGCATATGCATACGCTCGATCGCCGCGCGGATCACCGCCTCGGGGCACGGCGATCCAGCCATAATTCCGGTGCGCAAGCTGGTCAGGTCGTAATCAGCGAAGTTCGGCAGATTCAGTTCGGCGATGAACATGGTTGGCACCCCGTACAGGCTGGTGCACCGCTGATCTTGCACCGCGCGCAGTGTGGCGGCCGCATCGAAGCTCGCCGCCGGGATCACGATGGCCGCACCGTGGCTGGTGGCCGCCAGGTTGCCCAGCACCATGCCAAAGCAGTGGTAGAACGGCACCGGGATACAGATCCGGTCTGCCTCGGTGTATCCCAGTAACTCGCCTACCAGATAGCCGTTGTTGAGGATGTTGCGATGGCTCAGTGTGGCACCTTTGGGGTGTCCCGTTGTGCCGGACGTGTATTGGATGTTGATCGGGTCGTTCGCGTGCAACATTGCGGCGATCCCCGCCAATGTGGGCGGATCGACCTCCGCACCCGCCAGTTCGGCCCAGCGCTTGCTGTCGACGAACACGACCTCGCGCAGGTCGGGGCACCGCGGCGCCACCTCACCCAACAGCTCGACATAGTCGGAGGCTTTGAAACCCGTCGCGGCGATCACCATCACGACACCGGACTGCTGTAGCGCGAAACGCAGTTCGTGGGCGAGGTAGGCCGGGTTGATGGTCACCAGGATCGCGCCGATCTCGGCGGTCGCGTACTGCACTAACACCCACTCGGCGCAGTTCGGCGCCCAAATTCCTACCCGGTCACCTGGTCCGATACCGGCCCGTAGCAGCCCGCTGGCCAACCGCCGCACGTCAGCTAGCAATTCCGCGTAGCTCCAGCACCGCTGTGCCGGAACATCGACCAGAGCGTCACGGTCCGGAAACCTTGCCGCCGTGTCAGCCAGGTTGGCACCGATCGTCATCTCCAGCAGAGGCGGCTCGTTCTCCCCCCGTGCATAGGACTCCCGGCCGGACGACGGAACGGAGTCCCCCATCACGCGTGCACGATGATGCCGCGAATGTTCTTGCCGTCGCGCAGGTCCTGGTAGCCCTGGTTGACGTCCTCGAGCCGGTAGCGGGTGGTGATGAGTTCGTCGAGCTTGAGTTGGCCGGCGTCATAAAGGCGTAGCAACCGCACGATGTCGTATTGCGGGTTGGCCGAACCGAACAGTGTGCCCTTGATGGTCTTCTCCATCAGCGTCAGCATCATGCCGGACACGTGGATGGTCAGCTTTTCCGGGTTGGCCAGGCCGGTCACCACGACCGTACCGCCCTTGCCGACGATGTCGAACGCCGCCGAAACGACGGCCTCGTCGACCACGCCGACGGTCACGATCGCCTGATCGGCGCCCTGCCCCCAGGACAGCTCGGTCACCTTCTCCGCGGCTTCCGTCGCACTCGCGAACGCATGGGTGGCGCCGAATTTCAGCGCAGTGTCCCGCTTGAACGCCACCGGGTCGACCACCACGACGTGCTTGGCGCCGGAGTGCACCGCGCCCTGCACGGCGTTGATACCGATGCCGCCGATGCCGTAGATGACGGTGATGTCCCCAGCGCGGACCTCACCGGCGTAGGTGGCGCTGCCCCAGCCGGTCGGCACCCCGCAGCCGACCAGGACGGCGGTCTCCAACGGCAGCCAGTCGTCAATCTTGACCACCGAGTGCTCGGAGATGATGGCATGCTCGGAGAAGGTGCCCAGCATGCACATGGCGCCGAAATCCTGCCCGCCGCCGTGGAACCGGAAGCTACCGTCGGGCATGCAGCCCTCCAAGATGGTCGCGCCCAGGTCGCACAGGCTCTGCCGACCGGTGGCGCAGTACCGGCAGTGCCCGCAGCTGGGGATGAAGCTGCACACCACGTGATCGCCGGGCTTGACCTTGGTCACCCCGGGTCCGACTTCCTCGATGATGCCGGCGCCTTCGTGCCCGCCGACGATCGGATACCGCGGCGGCAGGTCCCCGTCGGTCAGGTGCAGGTCGGAATGGCACAGCCCGGCGGCGACGTAACGGATCAGCACCGGTGACGACGTTGACCACCCCGGGTGGGAACCCGGCCTCGCAAAAGATCTCACCGAGCAGCAGCGCCGACAGCGGCGTTTGTTCGGCCGGTTTGAGGATCACGGTGTTTCCCGCGGCCAGCGCGGGGGCCAGCTTCCATGCCGCCATCAGCAGGGGGAAGTTCCACGGCACGATCAGCCCACACACCCCGACCGGCTCCCGCAGCGTGTAGGCGTGGAACTGGCCGGCGGGTGCCAACGGCATGGACACATTGACGGTGCTGCCCGCGATCTTGGTGGCCCAGCCCGCGTAGTACCGGAACGCGTCGGCGGCCAAGCCCGCGTCCACCACCGTCGCGACGCCCGCCGATTTTCCGTTGTCCAGCGACTCCAGTTCGCCGAATTGCGCGGCCCGCTCGGCGATCAGGTCGCCGACTCGCCACAGCAATCGAGCCCGCTCGTTGGGTGGCATCGTGTGCCACGGCCCATCGTCGAACGCGTCACGGGCGGCACGCACCGCCCGGTCCACGTCGGCAGCCTCCGCGTGCGCGACCTCAGCAAGGGTGGCGCCCGTGGCCGGATCCACGGTGGCGAAGGTGCGCCGCGACACCACGTCGACCCACCGCCCACCGATGAGAAGCCGCTTGCCGCGGCCCAGGAAGTAGCGGACCTCCGGGCGGACCGCATACTCAGCGATTGCCGTCATCAAACCTCCAAATCCTGTGATCTAAATTCCTGCCGCGTCGGCGATTTCGCGGGCTTGCCGCACCACCGCGTCGATCTGTTCCACGGTCGGCGTTCCCGCGGCGGCCTTGTTCTGGGGCTCGTCGAGCGCTCGGCGCAGCACTCCTTCGGCGATGATCGCCAGCTTCCACAGCCCAAGCACATGCCAGAACTGCAGCGCCGCCGGATCGCGCCCGGTCGCCTCCAGGTACGCCCGGGTCATCTCCGCGCGATCGGGAAAACCCTGCAGCGTCGACGGCGCGAAGTCGCCACCCGTCATCTCCCCGGGTTCGGGCCAATAGGTGAGCAGCGTGCCCATGTCCGCGAGCGGGTCGCCCAACGTGGACAACTCCCAGTCCAAGACCGCCGTCACCTGTCCGGTGTGCACGGAGGTGACCAGGTTGCGCAAATGAAAATCCCCATGCACCAAGCAGGTCTCGCGCTGCACCGGAACGGCGGCTGACAGCCGTCGGGTCAGATCCTCCAGGTCCGGGAACTCCCGAGTCTTGGCCAACTCCCACTGGCCGGACCACCGCTTGAGCTGGCGCTGGGCGTATGGCCTGCGGCTGGCCAGGTCGTCGAGTCCGACCCGTGCCAGGTCGACGGCGTGGATGCGAGCCAACGTGCGCGGCATCGACTGCGCGATCCGTCGACGCTGCCGCGGTGTCATCGCCGCGGCGATCACCATCGTGTCGACCACCAACCCGTCGACGAACTCCATCAGCACCCACGGCACCTCGGAGAACTCGGAATCCGCGGTGACACCGAGGATGCGCGGGACCGGTACGTCGGTGTCGGCCAGTGCCGCCATGATCCGCGCCTCGCGCACCACATCGTGGGCCGAGGCCAACAACTGCCCCACCGGCGGGCGGCGCAGCACCCACGACCGGCCCGCGGCATCGGTGACGCGGTAGGTCAGATTCGACTGCCCGAGCCCGATCCGCTGAAAGTGCAACGGCGCCGCGAATTCAACGCCGAGCGCGACGAGCCATCGCGACACCGCATCGGCGTCAACGGCCAGTGCCTCAGGGCTCTCAGTCATTGGCAAAGCGCGTCCCCTTTTTCTCAATCGGATAGCCACGGCATTGGAATTCCGACAGGCCAATGCGATCATCAGCGTTCGTGGTAGCCGTCGGGGTGGCAGGACAACGCCGCCAACCCGACGGAGGTCGGGTGAGGCACACGTCGATTTCCGCCATGGAACACGGTAAGACCGGCAGGCACATCTGCGACATGTCTACCCGCCCCGATTTCGTGGCGAACTATGTGCGATGACACAGTCGCCGACGGCAGTCAGGGTACCGACGGGGCGATCTCGGCGCGTGGGACACCACCGCTGCTCCAGCGCCTTGTAGAACGACTGCAGCCTTCGGGGGTGAAGGCGCCGGCGCGGGCGCCATCCTGCTCGCGCGAAACCCGACTCGTGCGCGCCGGCGAACGCAAGGGTTGCGGGCCCTGGTGCCGGCAGCAGCGGCCGTTATGGGGGTCCATCACCCTGCTGGTCGCCAGCGCGGCCGGCGTCGCGTATCTGGCCGTGGAGATGTCCGGATGAGTGAGGATTCGACGCAAGACCGTCGCGTCAGCGAGTTAGCTATTGAGCCTTCGGCGCGTAGGTCTCGAGGTAGGCAGCGACGAGGCGGCGAGCCTCGTCGATCGTGACATTGTCCCCTTTGGAGGAGCGTCGGAAAGCGACGTCGAAGAGTCGGTCACCGGCCTCGTAGGCGAGCTGGACGACGAGTTGCGGGGTTTCGGCATCGATGAGGCTTCGCTCAATGAGGAAGCGCCACAATCGCTCGGCCTGCGACATGTCGAATGCGTGGTCCAGTTCACCGAGTGTCGCGTTGTTATAGGCCCCCGCGAACCACAGCGCAACGAAGCTGGGATGCTTGCGGAAGTAGGCGACGAGCGAGTCGATGACCGCGTCGACGGCGTCGCGCAGGGTGCGCACCTTCGGGCGCTCCAGCGCGGTGGCAACGCGCGCATCGACCTCACGCAGGTGGCGCCGAATGACCTCGACATCGACCTGACGTCGGTCGGCGAAGTAGTGGTAAACCGATGCGGTCGGGATGCCTGCGCGCTCACCGATCGCCTTGAGGGTCGCCGCCTCGTAGCCGCCCTTGTCGAGCAACTCCTCGGCAGCCGTAAGAATGGCCTTCACCCGCTCGATCCCGCGCCGCTGCACCGGGGCAGAGCGGGCAGGCGTGTTCTCGAACACGATTCAGGATCGTATCATGGGCCGGCGAACAGGCGCCCGGCTTCCACACCAATACCTGAAGCAGGTTGTCGGCGCAGCTTCTCCAGTTCCTGGGTCACCAGGGCCACCAGCCGCGGGGGCGGAAACCTCTCCGGTTCGCTGACCGCGTGCAGGGCCAGCCCGTCGATCAGCGCGCACAGGATGTCGCATTGGGCGGCGGGGTCGAAGTCTGCCCGCAACGAGCCGTTTTCTTGGCCGACAGCCAGCAGGGATTGGATGCCCTGGCGGATGGCGGCGTATCGCGCGCGGAAGGCCTCCGCGAACGCCGGTTCGGTTTCGGCGTTGGCGAGCACCTGCGCATAGATCCGCGGAATGGCCTGTTTGGCCTCGGTGGTGGGCAGTGGGACCACGCACATGCGCTGGAGCCCGGCGAACGTGTCGTCCATCAGCGCGGCTTCCGACAGCAGGTCCTCGAAGGGCCCGAAGACCGCTTCGGCGGCCGCCACCAGCAGCTCTTGTTTGTCCTTGAAGTAGTGCATCACCACACCGGTGGTGTAGCCGATCTCGCGTGCGATCGAGCGCAGGGACGCACCAGACAGTCCGTCGCGGGCGATCACCCGTACTGCGGCGTCGACGACCTCGTCGTGCCGCGCGGGTCGGGTCGGCGTTGCGGCGGCTCTCCTGGCGGGCATGCGAACACTCCGAGGCTTGACAGGCGCATCGTGGGCAGCTAAAACATAACACTTGTAATGAACATCACAACTGTTATGACGTGATGGTGCCTAGCTGAACCCGGCTCGACCGGAGCATCGATCGGGCCTCGAAGGAGGACGAACATGCCGGTGACCGAACACATTGACGTGACCGACCAGATGAAGCGGGACCTGGCCGAGGACGGCGGCATCGTCGTGCGGGGCCTGTTCACGCCGCAGCAGCTGACCCGGGTCCGCCAGTCTTTCGACTATGGCATCGCCCACCCAAGCCCACAGCACGGCCTGGCCTATGCCGGTACCGAGGACGAGCACTTCAACGATTACGGCAACCCGGAGAACCGCGAGGTGCACCTGGCGACGATCAAGGAGTTGGGACTGGCCGATTTCGTAGCGTCCCTGTGGGACTCCGAGCATGTGTGGTTCCTGGGTGAGGAACTCTTCATCAAGAAGGGCGGCAAGGCCGGCCGTTCCCCGTGGCACCAGGACACTTCGTACATGCCGGCGAACGGGCCGCACCTGCTCAACATCTGGATCAGCTTCGAGAAGCTTCCCCGCAAGAACGTGCTCGAAATCGTCCGGGGCTCCCACCGCGGCACCCAGTACAACGGCACGAGCTACACCGATGCCGGCGACAAAACCAAGCCGCTGTGGTTGGAGACCGACTGGCCCCGGTTGCCCGACATCGAGGCCGACCGCGCCACGGACCCGACGTCGTGGGATGTCATTTCCTGGGATCTGCAGCCCGGTGATGCGCTGGTGTTCCACTCCGGGGCGCTGCACGGCGGGGCTCCGGTGACCCCGGACTGCCCGGAACGCCACACGTTGGTTTTCCGGTTCTTCGGCGACCAGCTGTTCTACCGGCCCCTGCCGACCGGGCCCGTGGACTTCAGCTATGACATCACCGGACTCAACGACCCGTCGATGACACCGGGCGAGCCGTACCACCCCAGCTATTACGACCAGTTGCGCTGACTCCGGGAGAAGCCGCCATGAAAGTAGTCATCCCGGCGTGGATGCAGCCGATCTACGACACCCATCACTTCGCACCCGCCGTCATCGACGGCGATTACCTGCGCTGCTCGGGGGTGATCGGCATCCGGCCGGATCTCAGTGTCCCCGAGGACCCGACCGCACAGTTCACCTTGGCCTTCGAAAACCTTCGCGGTGTGCTCGCCGAGGCCGACCTCACGTTCGCGAACGTGGTGGACATGACCACCTACCACGTCGGCCTGCAGGCGCACGTCGGTGCGTTCGGTGCGGTCAAGGACACGTTCGTGCCCGCCCCGTATCCCGCCTGGACCGCGGTCGGGATTTGCGAACTGGCCGTTCCGGGCGCGCTGGTCGAGATCCAGGTCACCGCGCGAATATCACTGTGACCCAGCACTTCACGTCTGGGTGAGGACCCGCGGTCCGATCTGGTGGGCGAGTTCGAGGGCGAGTTCAACCGCCAGCCGGCGCTCGCCGGGCGGGTGGCCGAGGAGCTCGGTCGCGCGGCCCACGCGCTGCAGCACCGTATTGCGGTGCGTGTGCAACCGGACCGCCGCGCGCGGTGCGTTCTCGGCTTCGTCGAGAAACACCCGCAGGCTCTCCCGCAGGCGCGCCGCGCTGGGGTTGTTGGCGGCCAGCGGGCCGAGTGTAGCCGCGACGAATTCGGCTGCCCGGTCGAGGTTTTGCGCGGCCAGCTCGGTGACTTCCATCTCGTGGTACAGCGCGACCCGCGCACCGCCGGGGTGCCCGGCGAGCAGACGGTGGATGGCGAGTGCCGCGGCGTGGGAGCGCCGGAAGCCGGCGATGCCGGGCCGGGTGGGACCCACCGCGGCACGGATATTGGGTTGCGCCTGACCGATGGCGTCACGCAGGGCATCCAGTGCCGGGTCGGAGTCGGTACCCAACCACGCCCACAGCGTGGCGGTGCCGGCCGGCAGGGTGAGTGGCCGACGCGCACCGGCGGCCTGGGCCAGGATGGTGGCGGCGGACTCCAGGGCGCCCTGGACTTCCCCGGCCGGCGGCGCCCACAGCACGAGTGCGGTGTGGCGCCGGGCGAGTTCGTATGCCAGGCGCTCACTGGCACGGCGGCTATCGATCGGGGCGCCGTCGAGGATCAGCCGGACGGTTTCGGTGCGGCGCGCGAGCGCACCACCGAGCACCTCTTCGCGCTCCCGTTGCGCCTCGGCGATGACGCGACCGATCACATGATCGACGTACTCAAAGATGCGTTGCGAGGACACCTCCAGCAGCTGCAAAAGCAGCGGGCCCGAGGACACGATACGGGTGGCGTGTGCCATGTAGCGCCGCCACGCGATGTTCTGCCCACGCCGGTAGGACTGGAAGATCACGTCGAGATCGATACCGCGCCGCGCGACGGTACGGCCGACATCGAGCGCCTCCGGCGGGACGTCGATGGGGGTGGGCCGCGCGTCGCGACGGGCAAACATGCTGAGCACCCGCGCGGCGTTGGCGCGGTTGCTCGCCGTCATCTCCGCGGTCAACGCCGCATCGGTACCGACAAAGGGGCTCAGTTCGATCTCCGCGGCATCCATCTCGGCGACCAATTCGTCGAGTTCCGCCAGCATCAACTCGGCCACATCGCCCATGAGCTCGATGATCTCGGTCGACACCGGTGCACCGTTCATAAAATTGAGTGTGTCACCGCACATATCTCGCCACAAGGACGGTGCGAGCGGACATATCGCGCGGCCGGTGTTGGCACTACCGTGAAGCGCACTTACCGCCTTGCCGTCCCGCGTCAGGAGACCTCACCGTGACGATCGCGACCACCAGCCCGACGCAGACCACCGATGTCGATGTGCTGATCATCGGCGCGGGAATTTCGGGTATCGGTGCGGCCTACCACCTCAAGACCCGCCGCGCGCAGACCTCGTTTTTGGTGTTGGAGGCCCACGACTCGGTGGGCGGGACGTGGAGCCTGTTCCAGTACCCGGGCATTCGATCGGACTCCGACATGCCGACCTTCGGCTACAGCTTCAAGCCGTGGACGCACCGCAAGTCGATCGCCGACGGGCACCTCATCCTGGACTACCTACAGCAGATCGTCACCGAAAACGGTCTGGGCGAGCACATCCGGTTCGGTTACCGGGTGCTCGGTGCCGAGTTCAGCTCCGCGAAGGGCCGCTGGGCGGTCACCGCCGCCCATGCGGGTTCCGGCGAGACAATGACGTTCACCGCCCGATTCCTGTTCCTGGGTACCGGCTACTACGACCACGAGGCGGGCTTTACCCCCGACTTCCGCGGTGTGGAGGACTTCGCCGGCCAGCTGATCCACCCGCAGCACTGGCCCGAGGATCTGGACTACCGCGGCAAGCGCGTGGTGGTCATCGGCAGCGGTGCAACGGCGGTCACGCTGATCCCGGCGATGGCGGACACCGCGCGCCACATCACCATGCTGCAGCGCTCGCCGAGCTACGTGTTTTCGATTCCGGCCGAGGACGCGATCGCCAACACGCTGAACACGCTGCTCGGCCGTGACCGCGCGTCCCGGATCATCCGGCGCAAGAACATCGCGATGAGCCGCGGCATGTACAAGGCCTGCCAGCGCGCCCCGAAGCTGATGCGCAGGCTGCTGATCGCCGGTGTGCGCCGCCAGTTGCCCAAGCACTTCGACGTCGACACCCACTTCACCCCGCGCTACGACCCGTGGGACCAGCGGCTGTGCATGGTGCCCAACGGCGATCTGTTCAAGGCGATCTCGTCAGGGAAGGCTTCGGTGGTCACCGACCGGATCGCACGCTTCACCGCGACCGGCATCCTGCTGGAATCGGGCCAGGAGTTGACCGCCGACATCGTCGTCACCGCAACCGGACTCAACATGGTGCCGTTCGGCAAGATGTCGCTCGCTGTCGACGGACGGCCGGTGCATTGGCCGGACACGACGATCTACAAGGCGATGATGCTCTCCGGCGTGCCCAACCTGGCATTCGCCGTCGGCTACACCAACATCTCCTGGACGCTCAAGGTGGATCTGGTCTGCGAGCATTTCTGCCGGCTGCTCGACTACATGGACGCCCGCGGCCACGACACCGTGGTACCGGTGCTTGACGATCCGGATATGGAGCGGGTGCCGGCCATGGACATGAGTTCGGGTTATGTGCAGCGGGCGATCGCGAAGTTCCCGCGCGGCGGCACCAGGGGCCCCTGGGCGTTCAAGCACGCCTACGAACTGGATGTCGAGCGGCTGCGCGACGGCCCGGTCGAGGACCCCGCGTTGAAGTTCGCCGCCACCCAACCGGCCGTGCTGGCGTCATGACCGCCGCGATCGCGACCAAGGATCTCAGGTTCACCAGCCACGGCATTTGGTGCGCCGCCTGGCATCTGCGGGCCAGTACCGACGCGTTGACCGGTCCGGCCGGGCGACCGTGTGTCGTCATGGCGCACGGTTTCGGCGGCACCCGCGACACCGGCCTACTGGCCTACGCCGAGCCCTTCGCCGACGCCGGTATCGACACATTGGTGTTCGACTACCGCGGCTTCGGCGACTCCGAGGGCATGCCCCGCCAAGATGTTTCGGTCCGGCGTCAGCGCCAGGACTACCACGCTGCCGTCGCGGCGGCCCGGCACCTGCCCGGCGTCGACCGGGACCGGATCGCGCTCTGGGGCTACTCGTATTCCGGCGGGCACGTGATCGCCGTCGGCGCGCAGGATCGCCGTGTCGCGGCCCTGGTGTCGATGAACCCGGCCACCGACGGATGCGCCACCCTGGCCGATATCTTCCGCCGCGGCGGGCCCGGCCAGCTGGCGCGGCTGACCGTGCACGGGCTGGTCGACGCGGCCCGTGCCGTCGCAGGACGCGCGCCGCATCGCGTTCCGGTTGTCGGACAGCCTGGTTCAACCGCGATGGTGACGGCCCCCGGCGCCGAGCAAGCCAGCCTCAGCATCGCCGGCCCGACCTGGCGCAACGAGGTCTGCGCGCGTACCGCACTGCAAGTCGGATTCAACCGGCCCACCACCTTCGCCAGCCGCCTGGCCTGTCCGATGCTGATGCAACTCGGCACCAACGACCGCGTCGCACCACCCAATGCGGCGCGCCGCGCCGCCAGGAAGGCCGGCTACTGGGCGCAGCTGCGCGAGTACCCCATCGACCACTTGGATACCTTCGAAAACCCCTGGCAGCGGCGGGCGCTGGCCGACCAGCTCGACTTCCTCACCCGCGTCCTGGATCCGTTACGTTCGGCCGCTATTCACCGGTAACACGCTGCGGGACTTGACCGTACAGCGCGGACATCCAGATGTTGTACAGCACGTCGACCACCCGCGCCGGATCCGCGCGCGGAGTTCGTCCCAGGGCTTGGGTGAGGTAGCGCTCGTCCATCCAGACCAGGGCTCGCGCGGTCTCCAGGGTGTCGATGTGCTCGCTGATGCGGCCGCGGGCTTGGTCGACGCGGATCTGGTGCGCGGTCGCGTCGATGAACCCCTGAACCATCCCTTGATACGCGGCCTCGACCTTCTCGTCGCTGCCGGCCGCATCGGACAGGGCGCTGAGCACGGGTCCGTGTCGTGTGTAGACGTCGGCAAGCCCCTCGAAGGCAGCCCGGGCATCGTTGACCAAGTCATCGCCCTGCAGCCACCGGTCGACCATCTCACGCAGTTCGCCCCCCATCTCGTCAACAACACGCAGGGCGAGGTCATGGCGGTCGCGGAAGTGGGCGTAGAAAGCCGGGCGCTTGAGCCCAGTGCGGCTCATCACCGCCTCGACGGTCATGTCGCGGAAGGGGTGTTCCCGCAGGAATTCTTCGGCCGCTCGCAGAATCTCGCGCTCGGACTCTTTGGGGTCGTGCTTCGGTCGCCTCGACATGGTGGCGTCATCCTACCCGGCAACCGCCCCATACTTACACAGCGTCATTGACATCATGTAAGTATACGTTTAGCCTCATCTCATGACCACCAAGCGATCCACCAAACGCATCGTCTTCATCGGAGCGGCCGGTGATATGTGTCGTGTCGCGATCGATCGTTTCGCGAAGACGGCCGGCGATAAGGACTGGAAGCTGGAGTTGTACGACATCCGGCCGGAATCCCTCGACGCCGTCGTCACGAGCCTGCCCGCAGGGTCGGCGACGGCGGGCTCGCTCGACCTGTTCGACGGGGCCGCTCTTCGCAACACGGTCGAGGGTGCCGCACTTGTCGTTCTCGGCGCGGGTCCCTACAACCGCACCGCCGAGCCGGTCATGGCGGCGTGTATCGAGAAGAGGGTGCCCTACCTGGATCTCGACGATGACGAGGCGAGCACGCGCGCGGCGCTGGCACTCGATGCCCAAGCGAAGGACGCCGGCGTGCCGATCCTCGTCGGGTGTGGTGCTTCGCCCGGGTTTACCAATGTGATGGCGGCCGACGCGGCCCGCGATGTGGACACCGTCGAACGCATCGACGTGTGCTGGGTGACCGGTGACGAGGGTCCGGTCCCGTTTGGGCGTGCCGTGCTCGATCATGCGATCCGGGGTTTTGCCGGACCGTGTCAGACCTGGGAGCACGGCCGGTCGGTGACTCATCAGACCTTTTTGGAGACGGATGTGTTCGCACTGGGCAACACCCTTGGCGATTCCTACCGTCTCTACGAGTGCGCGCATCCGGAGCCGGTGACGATGCCGCGACGCTGGCCGGGCGCCGACCGGATCCGGGTGCTGGGTGCACTCGATCCGCCCCCGACCAACGGCATCATGCGCGGCGTCGCGGTGGGGGTGCAGCGGGGCAAGATCTCGATGGACGAGGCCATCGACTTCCTCAACGACTTGCTGACCGACAAAACCGGCTCACCCAAGGTGTGGAGGCATGCGCTGTCGGGGCTCTGGGGCACCGTTCGCCGTGGCGAGATCGGCGCGGTCGAGGTGCTGAAGTTCCTGGCGATGTCGGCGGCACGCAAGCACCCCCCGTTCCGCGGGACTAACTATGTGCGGGTGACCGGCAAACGCGACGGGCAGCAGGTGGTTTCGGTGCGTCGGGCGCCGGTGAGTGGACCCGGTACGGCGTGGACCACGATGGCGTCGCTTACCGGTGCGGCCACCGCGGCGTTCATGGTGTTAGCACTCGACGAACTGGACGAACAGTCGGGGGTGTTGGCGCCGGAGGACTGGGCCGCCCCGGAGAAGTTTTACGAGACGCTCGCCGCCGCCGGCGGGTCGCCACTGCACGAGGTCGTAGAGGCAGTGGTCACCCCAAGCAGCGCGGTGACATCGCGGGTCCCGAGCAACTCGCTGTCCTCGGGCCGAGTCTGAAAGTCGACAAGCACACATGGACCTCTTGACGAAAACCGGTTGGGCCGAACTGCCCAGCACCGGCGAGCCTGCGCTCGCCGAGGACGTAACGTGTGATGCCGCCGTCATCGGCGGCGGCGTCGGCGGTATGACGGCAGCGTTGCGGCTCGCCGAGTCCGGTGCCGACGTGGTGCTGCTCGAAGCCGAAACCTGCGGGTGGGGCGCGAGCTCACGGAACGCGGGGTATGTGACCAACTCGATCGCGGCCGACCCCGCGTTGCTGGCCCTGTTGTTCCGCCGCAGCACGGTCCGCGCGCTGTTCCAGTTCGCGGAAGCGGCAGTGGAATTCACCCAGGACGCCATCGCGAACCGTTCCATCGACTGCGACTTCGAAAAGGCCGGCATCGTGCAGGCCGCGGTGTCGAAGGGGCAACTGCGTAAGGCGCGGCGTAACGCAAAGATCATGGCCGACGCCGGGTCGTCGGCGGAGTTTGTCGAGGGCAGGGCCGCGGGCCTCCCGGACGGGTTCCTCGGCGGCATGCGAGAGGGCGTCGGTGGAACTTTGAACCCGGCGAAGTACGTGCTCGGGCTGCGTAGCGCGGTCTTGGCCTCGGGGGCACGGGTATTCGAACACACTCCGGTGCGGAACGTCACCGACAGCACCGCCGGGGTAACCATCGAGGCACTCAATGGCCGCGTGCGGGCCAAGCAGGCGTTGCTCACCGCCAATGCCTACGGCAAGGATCTCTCGATCACGCCCCGCCGGTTGGTGTCCCCGGTGTGGACCTCGCTTGTGGAAACCGAGCCGATCGCCCCCGAACGCCTCGACGCCATCGGTTGGACCAGTCGCGCACCGCTGGTGACCGCGCACATGATCCTGGAGAGTTACCGGGTCTCCCCGCGCAACACGATCGTCTTCGGCACCCGGCGCCTGGAGACCACCCGAGGGTCGTTAATCCCGCGCACCCCTTCGACCGTCGTGGTGGACGACCTCGTTCGCGGTTTCCGCGAACGCTTCCCCGGGCTGCGCGATGTCGCGCCGCGACGGGCGTGGGGCGGCTGGATCGGCATGAGTTCCACCTGGCTGCCCGTCGCGGGGCAGGCCTCGTCCAACGTGCTGTACTCGCTGGCCTGCAACGGACATGGCTTTGCGCAAGCCCAGTACGTCGGTCACCTGCTCGCGGGCAGACTCTGCGGCGAGCCCATGCCCGCGGACCTGGAAACAATCTGGCACGGCCGCGGCGGATTCTGGCCCAGCCTGGTCAGCTCACCGGCGCTGACCCTGGCCTGGTTCGGCGACCGTCTCGCCGATCGCGTTGCGCGCCACTGACCGGGTTCTCAGTCGCAGGAGGCAAACATGGATCTCAAGATGGCGCTGCTATTACTCGCCGATCTCTGGATGGCTTACGCCGGATTCGTCTACGGGTGGAAGTTCCTGCGGAATTACCGGAACTACCTTCTCGGCCTCGAATGGATCATTGTGGCGACCTCCGGCACCAACGTCATCCTGCTGGGATTGACTGGCATCAACCACGCCAGCCCGAGTTATCACCTCATGCTCTTCTTCGACGCGTTCTCCAGGTCGTTTGGTATCACGTTGATTCTCGTGCTGGGCTTGATGAAAGTCACCCACCGGTACAAGCCCTCCCGCGCAACCGATATCGCCGTGTTCGCACTCGCCACGGTGGCGGGCCTGTATTTGGCGATATTCGCCCAGCCGATCAGTCTTGTTTGGGCGGTCTTCTATGTCGTGATGAACGCTCTGACCGCGGTGTTCCTGGCGTACTTCGCGTGGCGGCTGTGGAGTATCGATGAACGCGCACAGGCGATCTGGGTTCTGATCGCCACTGTGGCCGGCAGCCTCGTCGCCGCGATGTACGACTTCTACCACATCCCCGGCGATGACGAGAACCACACGATTTTCTACATCATCGCGCTCACGACCTGGGCGTTCATGCTGACCGTGTACTTCTATGCCTACCGCGCAATGCACAACCACAACGAACGAATCGAGCCCGATCGGGCCGCGACCAAACGCGGACGTCGCAGCGACGAGCAGACGTCGCGGGCATGATCCCCCGGAGTCGGTCCGCGCGGGAAGGTTCTGCGCGAGCGTCCGTTTCGTGAGATTCGCCGGCCAAGTGCCGACGACTACAGGACTTTCTTGATCCATTCGCGCACCGGCGGGGTGCGCCGGCTGGCGTGCATGACTACGTGGCCACGAGCGGTTTCACCGACCCCAACCGGGGCGCCCGGAGCGCAGGACACCAGGTGTGTGTCGTCGCACATGTCTCGCCACAAAGACAAGGCCAACAGACATACCGCGCGCCCGTGCCGCGGACCTAACGTGAACCACCTCACAACACTGGTAGCCGCGTGTCAGGGACCACACCCTCCTTGCACCGGCCAGTCAGCTAGGAGGGGTTGCCGTGGATTTTGCTGCCCTGCCACCGGAAGTCAACTCCGGGCGGATGTATGCGGGCGCGGGCTCGGGGCCACTGCTGGCCGCCGCGTCGGCCTGGGATGGGCTGGCGTCGGAATTAGGGTCAGCGGCCACCTCGTATCAGGGGTTGGTCGCCGAACTCACCGGCGACTCGTGGCAGGGCCCGGCGGCAGCATCGATGACCGCGGCGGCCACCCCGTATGTGACGTGGATGCACACCACCGCCACCGCGGCCGAGCAGACCGCCAACCAAGCTCGCGCGGCGGCCGCGGCCTACGAGGCGGCGTTTACCGCGACGGTGCCCCCGCCGGTGATCGCGGCCAACCGGGCGTTGCTGATGTCGTTGGTCGCCACCAATTTCCTTGGGCAAAACACCCCGGCGATCATGGCCACCGAGGCGCACTACGCCGAGATGTGGGCCCAAGACGCCGCCGCGATGTACGGCTACGCCGGCGCCTCGGCCACCGCCACCACGTTGACTCCATTCAGCCCGGCACCGCAAAACACCAACCCCGCGGGGGTCGGCGCCCAGGCCGCCGCGGTCGGTCAGGCGGCCAGCACCGGCGGTTTGGCACAGGCGGTGGCCACCGTGCCCCAAGCACTGCACGGACTGGCCTCCGGAACGGCGTCGGTTGACCCGATTGCGTCACTGCTGGGCATGCTGGACAGCCCGCTCGGTACGGCGCTGAACACCTTTGCCGGTGCCGTGGGGCTGCCTTTCGAGCAGTTGAGTTCACTGCCGTTCCTCGCTAGCGGCGTCATCTATCAGTTTGCTCCGCTGCTCACGGCGGGGCTCGCCTCGATGGGGACAGCGGAGGCGTCGGAGGTCGCTGGCGCGGCCGAGGGCGCGTTGGGGGCGGGGCCGGTGGTGTCTCTTATACACATCCGGCGCTGCCGGCGGCTTGATAGGGGGTGATTCCGTGGGGGCTGGCGGTCGGGGCCGGAGCGCGTGAGGGAGTGGGCGGGGGGGGGGTGGGTGGGGTGTGTTGG
>NZ_MLQM01000115.1:0-17414 GCF_001854525.1 Mycobacterium talmoniae | reverse complement strand
GTGGGGGCCTGCGCCGCGGCGATCGGCGCCGACGGCGAGGTTGCGTGGCCAAGCGCGTCGACGACGGCGTTAAAGGCGTTGGCCACGGCGGCGGACTCCTCGGCGTCGGTGGCGGTGTAGTCGATGGCGCTGGCGGTGTAGGTGGCTGCGGCGCGGGCGGCCAGGGCGGCCGCGTGCTCGAGGTGGGCGTAGACGTTGGCTGCGTGGGCGTTGAGCTGGCTGACCGCGGACTCCGAAACCGGGTGCGCGGAAGGCGCCAATGCCGCTGAGGCCACGGTGGGCACGGTGATGGTGGTGAGCGTGGCCGCGGTGGCGTGCAGTGCAGCTGGGTTGACGCGCATTGCAGGGTTCCTACAGGTCGCGGGTCGTGTTGGTGACCGTGTCGGCGCCATCGGCGTCGGTGCCGGTGACGATGGCCGCGGCCTGCTGGGAGGCCTCGGCGGTGTCCTGGTAGCGGGCGGCCAGCGCCTGGGTTTGTTCACGCAGGCGCCGGCCGTGTTCGCGCAGTGCGGCGGTCATGGGAGCGCCGATGAAACCGGTTGCGGTGGCGTAGGCGTCGTAGTAGGCGGGGTCGTCGTATTTGTCGATCCAGGCGCGCAGCTCGTCGGCGTAGTTGTGGTTGTGGTCGACGTTGGCGCGCAACTGTTCTGGGTTCGGTTCGAACTGCTTCATACCCTTGCTCCTTTTTGATCGCGGTATCTCATAGGCTGTAGACCTCTCCGCCGTGCGGGTAGCCTCCGCCGTTGGTGGCGATGTGGACGTGGTCCATGTGGTTTGCCGTCGGGCCGCCGCGGTCTCCCATCGGTTCCGACGACCCGTCGGGGTAGTACAGCCTTTGCTGCCAACAGATGTGGTTGAGGTGGAATGCGGCTTGGTGCCGCAGCGCGAACGCCAGGATCTGGTCACCGAGCGCTTTACCGTTCGGTGAGTTCCGGTCGGGCAACATGACGTCGATGGCTTGGCCGTTGGGATGCCATTTGAGCGGATCATCCCGGACACCGCCGATCTCGCTGATCTCGGGAAACGCCGCCGAGACGGCGCGGGCCGCCAGGATCGTGTCTGTTTGCAGCCCGCTTTCTGAGGCCACACCCGGCGGTAGCCCGCCAGCGGCAAGGCGGCCTTCGCGATCGGACAGACCGAGGCTGTTGGTGGTGTCGTTGTCGTGTGGGGTGCCGTTGTGGGTGACGGTGTGGGGCAGGGTCAGCATGCTGGCGGCTGGGCCCATCAGGGCCGGGATCTGCGAGAACGCTTGCAGCGGTGCGCTGAGCGCGGGAGCCATCGCGGCCATTGGTGCCGCGGCCGCGGGCATCATCTGCGCCAGCGAACCCATTGCGGGATTGCCGCCGATCTGGGGCATCCGGCCCACCGCGTTGCGCACGGTGGTCGCGCCGTCACTGGCGCGTTGCCGATCCAGCTCGGCCATACGGGCGGCGACCTCGGGGTTGCTGGCGGCCGGCGCCATGCGATCGCGGTTGCGCCGGTAGTCCTCGCGGATCACGCCCATCTGGTTTTTGCCGTGGCCGACCTGGGCGCCGGCGTCGTCGAGTTTGGCCTTGGCGTCGTCGTCGCTGGCGGCGAACACCGCGCCGTTGCCGGACAGGCGGTTGTTGCGGCCCACCAGATCGTCGGCGGCCGGACTGGACCAGTTCGCCGGCGCGGCCGGCGGCGCCAGTTGGCGCACCATAGGCGCGGCTGAGCCCGTGGCCACCCGGCCACGCCCCAGCAGCCCATCTAGCTGCGCCAACAACCCATCAACCGTCATGATCAATATCCATGGGGGGGCCTCGTTGGGTCGGCTTGCTGGATTTTGGCGGCAAGGTCGTGGCCGTCTGCGCTGACGTGGTAGCGGCCCATGGCGTAATTGATGAAGGCGGCGGCTTGGGCGACGGGGTCGTTGAGGACGGTGGAGGTTCCGGGTTCGTGGTAGGCGCGGAACGTGGGTTCGATGAATTGGAATGCGCCTGCGCTTGGGGTTCCTTTGGCGGCGTTGGCGTCGGAGTTGTTGATGGCGTTGACGTTGCCGTTTGATTCGCGGTCGGCGACGGTGATCATTCCGGCGGCCCAGTCGGCGCGGGCTTGCGGGTCGGTGATGCCCTTGATGTCGAGGGCTTGGTCGATGGCGTCGCGGACGCTGCCGCCGCGGCCGCTGAAGTTGGCCAGGGTGGTGTCGTTGTCGTGTGGGGTGCCGTTGTGGGTGACGGTGTGGGGCAGGGTCAGCATGCTGGCGGCTGGGCCCATCAGGGCCGGGATCTGCGAGAACGCTTGCAGCGGTGCGCTGAGCGCGGGAGCCATCGCGGCCATTGGTGCCGCGGCCGCGGGCATCATCTGCGCCAGCGAACCCATTGCGGGATTGCCGCCGATCTGGGGCATCCGGCCCACCGCGTTGCGCACGGTGGTCGCGCCGTCACTGGCGCGTTGCCGATCCAGCTCGGCCATACGGGCGGCGACCTCGGGGTTGCTGGCGGCCGGCGCCATGCGATCGCGGTTGCGCCGGTAGTCCTCGCGGATCACGCCCATCTGGTTTTTGCCGTGGCCGACCTGGGCGCCGGCGTCGTCGAGTTTGGCCTTGGCGTCGTCGTCGCTGGCGGCGAACACCGCGCCGTTGCCGGACAGGCGGTTGTTGCGGCCCACCAGATCGTCGGCGGCCGGACTGGACCAGTTCGCCGGCGCGGCCGGCGGCGCCAGTTGGCGCACCATAGGCGCGGCTGAGCCCGTGGCCACCCGGCCACGCCCCAGCAGCCCATCTAGCTGCGCCAACAACCCATCAACCGTCATGTTGGCTCGGTGTCGGTGTGTTGCGGCGGGTGCGGGTCGGTGGGTTGTGTGCCGGGGGTGGATGTGCGTTGGGGGCGGAAGATTCCCGTGAAGGTGGCGGCCTTCATCGCGTCGCCGATGGGTTGCAGGCCCCCGTCGGGGTTGATGATTTTGCCGTTGCCGAAGACCATGCTGTCGTGGTCGGTGAAGCGGACGATGTCGGCCGGTTCGATGTCGTTGATGTCGATGACTTTGCCGGGGTCGGCGCCGTTTCCGGGGATGGGGTTGTTGGCGGCCTGGTAGGCGGCTTCGGCGGCGTTGGGGGTGTTGGGGTTGTCGATGTAGTGGTTCAGCGCGGCGTAGGCGACATCGTCGGGGGCGGTGGTTTTGGTGCCGTCGGGGGCGGTGATCTCGCGGGTGTGTGCGGTTGCCGGGTCGGCGACGATGGCGTGTGGGTCGCCGCCGGCGGAGCCACCGTGATGGTCGGGGGAGGGGGCAGACGGATCGTGGGAGGCGGTACCGACACCGTGGTCGGTGCCGCCGCCTGTGTCGACCGGACTTGTCACGTCGGGCTGGTGGTGAGGGGCGGTGTCGTGGTCGCTGAACGGGTTGAAGGCCGGGGCTCCGCCCGCGCCAGGGCCGCCGAACATGCCGCCTCCGAACGGGCTCATGCCGGGCATCCCCCCGCCTAATCCGCCGCCCAGAGGGCTGCCCAGGCCTGCGAGGCTGGGCATCGGCAACCCCGCGGCGCGGGCGGCGTTGGCGTCGGCGGCGCCGCCGACGAGGTTGCGCATGTCGCGCATGCCGTCGCGCATCGCTTGCACGGTGGCGTTGTCGGTTTCGGGGTTGTCGGCGCCGCCGGTGCGGCTGGTGTTCTTCTTGAGCAAGTCGATGAGTTCGTCGAGCTTCTTCTTGACCTCTTGGTTTTCGTTGACGGCTTGTTCGCTGTGCTGGTTGCCTTGTTTGCCGTCCTGGTTGTTTTGTTTGCCGTCCTGGTTGTTCTGCTGGTTTTTGTCGTGCTCGTTGGGGTTGTTGGTGCCGGGCGGAACCTGGGGGGGATCGGGGGCGTCGGGGCGGTGCTCGGGTCGGTTGCCAGCGCCGAAGAGCCGTCCGAACACCTTGTACAGGGCAATGAGGGCGGATGTCCCGCCTTGGATCATGTCCGCCGGGATGATCGGAAACATCAGCTGCCTTCGTCGTTGTTACTGGTGTTTCCATCATAGAAAGCGGCAGGTGGCGTCTGCGCTGGGTTTTCTGGCCAGTTTGTCGCCGCCGCAGGCGCGTCGGCGTGTTCGCTAGCCGGCCCGGTGTGGTGGTGGCCGTTGGTGGCGGGTTTGGTTCGCCTGGTGGTGTTCTGAGGTTTGCGGCGGCGGGTGATCCCGATCGTTTCGAGCTCATCGGTGGTGAATCCGTCTGCCAGCAACGCGTCGTAGGCTTTGCGTTGCTGTTCGACTTTGTCGTTGAGTTGTTTTCTCGCGGCGTCGATGTCTTTATCGAGTGTCACGATGGCGGTGAGCTTGGCTTCCCTGCGCTCCAGGAGTTTTCGGATATCGGCGGAGGTGGTCATCAGTCTTCCTCGCATTCTGAGTCGTGGTCGCTTTCTGAGTCGGCGTCGAGTGTGTGGGCTGGGAGCGCGTCGGTCGTTGGGATCAGCTGCATGCTGGCGGCGTCGATGACGCCAGATGTGGTGTCCACGCGCAGGACGCGGCGCGGCTGGAATTTGGGGGACAGCGGGTCAAGGTCGGGGCGGGCGGCGGCCGCCACGATCGGGGCGGTGACGATTTGGTCCCAGCGTTCGATGGTGTCGGCGTTGGGCATGTCGATCAGGACCCTCGGGTATAGCGACACAGGTGGGCGCAGCGCGTCGAGGACCGCTCGATCCTCGGCGTCGGCCGCTGCTGCCGGGTCCGGGGTGAAATAGCCTTGGAACTGTACGAACCCGTTCGGGCCGCGGGTCAGCGCACGCCCGGGCACTCCTTGCGGGATGGTTTGACCGATGTCGGCGTTGTCCCACAGATTCCACGATGTGGTCGAGTCAGCGTGTCCGGCTTGGATTTTGAACGGGGAGTTGAATTTGAATTCGGCGGGGATGTTGTCAGCGGTGGCGCGCTGTAGTGCGCTGACTCCGTGTACGCGCAGCGAGCGGCCTTCGCGGTAGATGCTGCCCACATCTTCCATCGTGGGCGGCATCTTCGGCAGCGCGGGTTCGGCTTGCCTGAACTGCGGCCACAGGGCATCCAAGGTTTTGGTGCACACGGTGAATTCGTCGATGATGAGCATGATGGGCACGTTGTTTGGTGGCGCGCCGGCCGGTGGTGCGCCGCCGGTTTTGCGGCGGTACATGAGTTCTCTGACGTAGGCGATGGCGCGCAGGTTGGAGTAGAAGTCTCGGGTGACGAGGTGGACGTTGGGCCAGTCCAGGAATCCGTCGTATTCGCGGTCGCCCTTGAAGTCGACGATGATGATGCACACGCCCGGGCGGGCTAGGGCGGTGACGACGGTCATGACGGTTGAGGATTTCCCGCTGCCGCTCAGCCCGACGAACAGGCCGTGTGGCATTGCTTTGCCGACCAGTTTCCAGGTGACGGGTTGTTCGAATTCGTCTACGCCGACAGGGATTGTCAGGTCGGGATAGATTCGTGTGGCCTCAGCGAGGCTGCGGGCTATCGGCGTGGTGGGTTTGTGATCGATGCGTTCGGCGAACACCGAGCGTCTGACGTTGCAGGTGGCGTCCTGGGTTTTCCAGTCGAAGCTCCAACTGTTGTTGGGGCCGGGGTCGAGCAGTTCGCGGATCAGGTTTTGGATGTCGCGTTTGCGGTAGCCCAGTGCGATGCTGCTGGCCACCTCGGGGCTGTATTTGACGCTGAATGCGAGCACCTGGCCGTCGTCGGTGGCGTGATACTGGGTGATGGTGGCGGTGCTGGTGAATGCCTTCGGCGCACACACGATGGCCTTGAGCTTCCGCAAGACTGGCGTGTCTGGTTTTGTGGTTCTCCTGGTGGCTGTGGTTCTGGTTCCCTTGGTGGTGATGGCCCATGTTCCGGTCAGGGTTTCGCCGATCACCGACCGCAGCCGCGGCGCAACCTCGGACGGGATCACTGCTGCCGGGATGTTGATCGTCACCGTCATGGGGGTGTTGGTCTTGGTGAAGGCAATCGTGACGTTTTTGCTCCAGCTGGAGCCGAGCACGGTGGCCAGCCGCTGGGTGAGCAGCGCGCGGATGCGCCGGCGCGGGTAGGTGCGGGTCAGCTTGGCCACCGTGATGGGGGTTGAGGCGATCAGTACGGTCAGCCAGACCAGAATCCACCACATGGGTGCTACTGCATAGGTGATCGCGGCCGCTGTGGCGGCGACCACGGTGATGGTAGTCCCTAACGGCATCAGGTGGTGGGCGCCGGTGAAGCCTTCGGCGGCGGCCAGCGCGATCAGGTAGGCGGCGGTGACGGCAGCGACCACACCCGCGACGACGGCGATGATCATCATCGTGTGGGTCCTGGGCGGTTGGTGGCTAGCCGGGCTGCAAGCATCTGGTGGTGGTCGGCGGCGGCGCTGACGGCGTTGCGGGCGTTGACGATGGCGTCTCGCGCTGAGGCGGCGAACACCGCCGGGCCTGTGGCCGGGGCCATGGCCACGGCCACGCGTAGGTCTGCGTCGGATTTCGTCACGGCGGCGTTGGCGTGGGCGTTGGTGTCGCGGGCTTCGTCGACGGTGTCGCTGGCTTTGTTGTCCTGGTCGGGGAAGGGTTTTTCTTCGGCGTTTTCGTGCTCGGCGCGGTCGTGGTATTTCTGGGCGCTGGGGCCGTTGTATGTGTCGGGGGCGGTCACGTGGCCCAGCGGCGGCGCCAGGGCGTGCGAGCCCAATCCGGTCGGGGCGCCCGCACCGGGGGTGCCCACGAGGGTCAGGAGGCTGTTCAGCAGTGGCATCACGGTGCCCATGGCGGCTGTGGGGACGGCCATGGCGGCCGAGGCGCCGGCGGTGGCGGTACCGATGCCCGCGGCGATCAGCCCGGAAATGAGCTGTCCGATCGGGAATCCGGGCTCGGTGGTGGTGTAGGTGTCATCCTCGTCTTGGTCTGCGGTGGTGTCGGTGTCGGCGTTGTGTCCCTTAGCGTTGTCCTCGCCGGGGCTGTCCTGTTTTTGGTCGTTGCCTGGTGTGTCGTTGTGCTCAGCGCCGTCTTGGTCCTTCGACTTCGGGTCGTGCTTCGGGTCGGGGGTGTTCGGGTCGGCCAGCGCGGCTGGGCCCTGGTGCCCGGCGGCGTCGGCGAGCATGTCGGCGAGGATTCTGGGGCCAGCGCCGGGGTCTGGCATCTCGAAGCTGGTCATGGGTGGTCAGGGCTTTCGGTCGTTGTTGCGGTGTCGGTGATGTCGTCTGGGCGGATGACGGTGATGTTGACCATCGGCGGGTGGCCGGCGGCCAGGCTGCCGGGTGGTGTGGCGGGCGCGTCAAGGCCGGTGGTGGTCACCACGGTGGTGGCGTCCAAGACGACCCCCAGGTGTGTGGGACCGGTGCGGGCGTAGTCAAAGAAGATCAGGTCGCCGCGGGCGGCGGCGGCCGGCGCCACCGGTGCACCGCACCACAGCAGGTGGGTGAGACCGGATTCGGGAGCCTGGTCGTGCGGGTAGGCGGCCTTGGCTACGGCGGCGACGAAATCCTGGCCTGTGCTGGAGCGATCGTTGAGCAGCGATTCTGCTGTGACCGCAGCGCGCAGCCCGGCGTTGGTGGGCGTGGTGTCGGTGTGAGGAAGCGCCGCAGCGCGGGTTTTCTGGTCTTCGGTGAGGGCGTCGAGGATGGCTGCGCAGCGGGTCTCGTAGCTGCCGGTGGGGGTGGTGTGGGCGGGGGTGAGGATGGCGTGTTCGGGAAGATTTTCGGATGTGGGGTCGTGCGCCCATCGGTTCACTTCGGCCGCCGGCAGGTCGCGCCAGTTGTGGATGCGGTAGAGGGTGTCGAGCAGCTCGGCGGCGGCGGCGCCGGTGACCGTCGATGCCACGACGTCGGCGGCTTGGGGGCCGGCTAGGTCGCTGATCGTTGCCGTCGGGGTGACCGGCACGCCAAGTGCGGTTTCGCAGGCGCGGGTGGTGGCGCGGGTTTTGGCATGGTGGTCGGCACCCGCCACGGTGACCAGAGCGGCGATCACCAGCGCCGCCATGGCGGCGAAGGGTGCGGTCGCAATGATGAGCACAGTTCGGAGTTTCACGGCGTGGGCCCTGGCTTGTTGAGGTGGCGGCGAACCGCCGCGGAGGCGTCGGCGGCCTGTTGGGTGCCGTCTGGGTTGAGCGTCGGCAACGATGGCAGCTCGGTGCGCGGCGGCACCGGGGAGGGGCTCGCTGCCCTGCTCTCGCCGCTGTGGCGAGATGGGCCGCGACTGGTGTATGGGTCGCGTGGGGGGGCTGGCAGGGTGTGCATCGGCGACGCTGGGACCGGCACGGGCGCAGCGCCTGGCGGGCTGGCGTGGGCCGCCGGCTGGGCGGTGGGGACGATCGACGGGATCACCGCCGCTGGTTGCTGGAGTGCTGGACGCTGGTAGGTCGAGGCATGTTGGGCGAGGGCGGGTTGGGGTTGGCGTTGCTGGATGCTGTAGGCCACTTGCGATGCGGACGCCACCGGATTGCTTGGATACTGCGTGGGCGTTCCGGCCGGGGGCGCTGAGGTTCTCCCTGCGGGTTGTTGGCCGCTCCTGTGGCCGTAGTGCCCGCGCTGATGGAGCAGGTCTTCGCTGCGGGGCTTGGACAACACACCGTTTCCGAGCGCGGATATCGCTGCGCCGGCGGCGGGCTGGCCGGCCAGCGTCGATGCCAGTGCCGCGCTGTTGGTGACGACTTTGGTGACCGCCTGGCGGGCTTGGTGGGCGGTGATCGACAGCCCCGAGGGTGTGTTGGCGCGCCCGAGTTGCTCGCTGACTGCTTTGCCGCTGGCGCGCAGGTTGCGGCTGAATCGCCAGGTGCCCAGGACCAGGCCGATGGTGATCAGGCTGGTGACGAGGCTGGCGATGGCGGTGCTTCCGGTGGCTACGGCGATGAACCCGGTAAACGATGCGCCGAGCACGATCACGAGCAGGTCGCCGGCGACGGCTAGGCCCCCGAGCGGGATCGCGATGGCGTTTCGCAGCGCCAGGACTTGGGCTGCGGGTCCGGCCATGACCGTCGCCAGCAGGGGTTTGACGGCGGCGGCGTGCAGCACGGTGGCGACCCCGCTGAGCATCACCCGGATACAGATGATGAGGACGAATACGGCCAGCAGTGCGGTGGTTCCCAGGCCGACCATCAGGTTGAATCCGAGGTTGTCGGGGTTGTCGGCGTAGTCGTGCAGTGTTTTGCCGATGGGTCCGCAGCCGCGCAGGATCGCTTCTTTGACCTGCTCGGCTGGTACGCCGGCGCGCACCGCGTCGTCGAACACGTCGCCGCAGGTGCGGCCGCCGCCGATATCGATGTCGTCGAGGTTGGCGTTGTAGTTGGCGCGGAACAGGGGTTCGCGCAGGTATTTGGTGACCAGGATTTGGCTGATCGTCGCCGCTTGGCCGGTGCCGGTGGCCCGTTGCCCGATATCGGTGGCTACCGCGCCGCCGAGGCTGACCGCTTGGGCGGCGAAGCGCACCGGAGAGACCATGAAGACCCCGATGAGCATCAGCGTCACGGCCATGCCGAGGTGGTAGCCGATGCGGTGGGTGGTGTTTTTCATCCAGTGGGTGGCGAACACCATCAGGGCGATCGCGCAGGCGACACCGAAAACGCCGATGACGCCGAATGTTTCGGTGATCTTGTCCGAAACGGTTTCCAGCAGGTTCACCACTGGGGTGAGCCAGTTGAAGGCGCTGACGATGTTGAGGACCGCGCCGGCGAACCAGCCGAAGAGTTTCTGGGTGCTCCACAGCAGGTCTGCGAGGTCGCCGCCGGTGAACCTGGCCAGCAGCCCGTGGTTAAGGGACAGCGGCAGGTTGGCCGCCGGTAGCTCGTGGGTGTCGGTGGGATTGAGGCTGTCCAGGACACTCATGCCATTACCCCCGCCCTGAAGGTGGTGTTCATCGCCTCCGCGGCGGCGGCGTCGGTGGGCAGGAATGTTTGGATGGCGCCGACCTGGTCGAAGAAGCGTACGAGGAACTGGCCGGTGCGGAAATTGGTGGTGATGTCGGTGAGGAATTCGGGGTTGTTCTCGGGGTGTAGGCCTGCCCATTCGAGGTTGTCGAGGGCCGCTTCTGATTCGGTGTGTCCAACGAAGCGGATCCCAATCAATGAGGTCTGCCCTGGCATGAAGTCTTCTTTGCCGAGGTGGGTGTCCATCCAGAGCATGCAGCCGGCTTTGCGTGAGTCGTGGCCGAGGATGCTGATCATTTCTTGGCCGACGGGCTTGTGGGCCAGGTGCCAGGCTTCGGGCAGGTAGATGCTGCAGATCTGCTCCTGGCGGGCGAAGTACACCGTGCGCAGGGCGTAGCCGGTGAGTTCGTAGACGGCTTCCATGTAGAGCTTTTCTGGTGAGAGCCGTTTGTAGAGGTGTTCGTTGTAGAGTTCGCTGGCTTCGGCAGCAGGCATACCGTAGGTCTGGATGATGAACGCTGGGGCGGCGTAGTCGACCGGGGGCAGCGTGTCGTCGAACAAGGCGCGTGCGAAGTCGTAGTTGGCCCACTTGCGCAGGTGGCGGCCTACGCGTTGGTCGATCGGGTCGTCGCTGTTGAGTAGGACGTGTTGGAGCCGTTTGGCGCTGGTGATGTTGTTGGCGGTGATGTTGTCTTTGGTGAGCGCCTCGGACAAGGCGAGTTCTTCGTCGGAGCCGCTTTCGAATTTGAGCAGGTTAATGTAGGTATTGAGCGTGTGTCGGCCAGCCAGCGCCGGGTCGTGTTTGAAGGTTTTCAGGCTGTCGATGCTGTAGTCGGGGGCGAGAATGTCCAGGATGATGTGGCCGGGTACGAGCTTGGCGATTTTGACGAGTTCCCCTTGTTCGCTGCGGTCGTAACCGGCGAAGAGGTGTCCCAGGGCGCCGTCGTAGAGCATGCCCCACTTGAGTAGGGTCGTCTTCCCGGCGCCCAGGCCGCCGACGAGCACGGCGTTGGAGGGCAGGTTGGCGGCCAAGATGGCGCGGGTGTTGATGCGGAATAGGTCCCACAGGCCGCTTTTGATGTTTTGACCGAAGATGGGCCCGGTGGGCGAGCCGATGCGCGAGTCGGTGAACGGCACCATCTCGGAGAATCCGGCGATGTCGATTTCGTCGCCCAGGGCGTGGATCTCGGGGCTGGCGGGGTTTCCGGGCAGCATCGCCGACCAGAGTTCTTGTTGCAGTCCGGCGATGCGTTCGAAGTTCACCTCGAGGTGGGCGAACACTTCGGACAGGATTGCTTCGATCTCCTCGGCGGCTTCTAGGGTGGGACCGCCGATGGCGATGAGGATGGTGAACCACACCGAGTCGCCCTTCTTGTTGACGGCGGTCTTGGCGTCGTAGTCGTCGAGGAGTGCTTCGGCGATGGCGTCGTCGTCCAGTCGTGCTGGCTCGAGTGCGGTTTCGAACTTGTTGGATTCGAGCGTCTTGCGGACCTCGGCGTTGTCGGAGACCACCTTGGCGTGGGGGATGTGGGAGCAGCGGATCGCCCAGTCGACGTGCAGGCTGGTGCGGTTGAGCACGGTGAATAGTTCGGTGCCGCCGGGGAAGGCCATCTGGCCGATCGGGAAGACCGCTTTGAGCACGATCTGGTAGACGGGGCAGCGCGCGCCGTTGGGGGTGATTTTGATGACCGCGGGCCGTTTGTTTGGCGTGTAGCCGTCGATGGTGTCTTCTTTGGCGCCGTCGTCGAAGTAGGCGGGGGTGAAATCGACGACGCGGCCCGCTTCGGCGATCGAGGGCATAAACTGCACGCCGCGGTGGATCGAGGCAGTCCACAGCCAGGCCATGTCGTGCGGTTCGGCGGGGGTGATGACCCACGACTTGGGAAGTTGAGCCAGGATTTTCGCGCGTTTGCGGCGGGCGGCGGCGCGCGATTTCCCGACGGGGAATGCGACCAGCAGAGTTCGGCTGCGTGGCCACGATGCCGGGTTGAGGGCTAGATCGATGACACGGTCGGCCGTCATCTCCGCGTAGGCGCGTATCGTGCCGTCGTTGTGGTCGACGGGCTGTTGCCCATCATGGCCGCCGATCGCCAGCGATTTGGCGGTGATCTCGGCCTCGGTTTCGGGCTTGAGGAATCCACCCAGCAGCGGGTTGTAGGGCATCAACTTGCTGAACAGTTGTTTGTGGGCTGCCCCGACGGCTCGTTTTTCGTCGTAGGAGCGTTCACCGTACGACAGGGCTTCGATACGGTATTCGGCCCAGTATCCAGCCGCGGTGCAGCGCAGGTTTCCGTCAACAATGTCAGTGGTGGCCTGAATAGCGGCCACATCGAACTGGGTCATGCCCGCACCCGGACCTTTCCGCCGGCCCATGCCGGCGGCGGCGAAGTCCGGTCGCGGCCGGACACGTAGACCGGCCGGCGGCGCCACTGGTTGATCCGCGCTCGGTTGCGGACGTGTTGTGGCGGCCACGCCGGGCCGCCACGATGCCAGGCCACCCAACCAAACGTTGCGCACAACACCGCCAGCACCAGCAGCATGACCGCGACGGCCGCGAACACCGCCGAGGCTCGCGCTCCGCCATTGAGAATGGAGCCCAGAATCGGGAATTCGGTCAACGCCAAGCTGGTGGCCAGGCATATTCCACCTAGCAGCGGCGCAATCTCACGTTTCTTGTAAGGGCCTAACAGCAGACGCCCGCCTTTGACGCCGCGGCCGATCACGCCTTCCACACGGCGCACCGGCGTATAGACCATCATGCGGGCAGATCCAGGTGCACGACGGCCGGCGCCTCGGCCGGTAGCGCAGCCATTTTCCCGGTGGTGTTGGGCAGCTGTTCGTGCAAACTGATGCTCGGTTGCGGCCCGGACGCTAAGCCGAATCCTTGGTTGACGGATCCGAAGAATTTGATGACGCCGTAGATGCCGCCGAACAACAGCGCCGCCGAGATCGCAGATCCAAGGGCCAGGTTGACCAGCACCTTGCCGGCCCATGAATCGTTGGCGTTTTTGTACGCCGAGATGGTCTTGTGCGCTGTGATGACGATGCAGAAACCACCGAGGACGAACAGCGCTGTGCCGACCATGGCCCAGACCATGGTTTGGACGACTGCGGGAACTCCTGCACCCATGGTGAATCTTCCTGTCTTGTTGTGGGATTGGGTCTATGACTTGGGGTTGACGGCGGCCACCATCCACTGGTCTTTGACCGCTTTGAGCAGCAGGGTGTAGGTGACCTGGCGGCGGTATTTACCGACGGGAACCACATCGACATCGACGGTCAGCGACCCCGCCGCTTTGTTTGGCGGCGGCCGATTGGTTCGCACAGCGACCACATCGATTGCGCTGTAGGGCGGTGCGGGCCATACCGGGGCGACGTCGCGGCTGGTGGTGTAGCGGGCCGGTTCACCGCCCGGGGTGAGCCAGGAAGTCAGGAAATCTGTCGCTGCTTTGCCGGCACCTTTGTCTATGTCCAGCGTTTGGGTTCGGGAAGCTGTTGATTCCGCACCGAGGCCGGCAGCTGGCCATGGCGATGGCAGTTGAATGGGCGTGTAGCGCGTGTGGCCGTCTACGGTGGTCACGGCGATCTGCAGTTCCCACGTCGCGGTCTCGCCGGCCGGTGAGACAACGGTCACGGGAATCTCCCAGGTGTTGGCCCCGTGCGGTGTTGGTTCACCAGCGGTGATTGTTGCGTCGTCTTGCGCGCCGGCCGGAAGTTCGACAGCCGAGAAGTCGACGCTGGGAAAGTACTGGCCGATCAGGCCAGGGTCCTTGTCGGTGGCATGCAGGAAAGCCCGCATCGCCGCGACCGCTGTCCGTGCCACGTTGTCGTCGGCCTTGGGCTCGGGGTCGCCTGTGCACGCTATCGCCAAGACCCCGACGCAGCCCACGAGCGCACACACCCGAAACAGCCATCGACTGACCTTGGATGCGCGCCGTCTCCACAGGTAGACATCTCGTCCCGCGCCCAGCATGGGCATAACGGTAGCGATTCAGCGAGGCCGTTTCTGAGAAAAATTGGGCCACTTTCCGGCGCTGTTGACACTGCGGATCGGTTCGCAAAAGGTTCTGCTGGCGCACCTCGATCAGCGACAGCAGCAAACGCGAATAACTGATGGCGCGGCGTTGACAAGTCCGTGCCGTGCTCGCGCACAGGGTCCGCAAATTGGTGTCATTTCCTGCGATTTCGCCCCTGGTGCCGCGATACCGTAATCCACATGGTTACTGCGGTTCTGTGCCCCTGGCTGACCGGCTCTGCGGTTGCCCTGTTTAGCGCATTTCGCGTGTTTCCGGGTCTCTGGGCGGGGGGCTCAGCAGATGCCCCGATTTCTGTAATAGGCCCTGCGCTGCGGGTTCGTGGAATGCCGCGGCAGCCCCGCAGGTCAGCCCTATTACAGGGCGTCGGGGTGAGCCGCACATTTCGCGACATGCCGCGCGGTTTTCGCAGCACCAGGCGCTTACAACACTGTCTGCACCGGGTTTCTGGCCTTCTGGTTCGCCGGTCACCTGCACGGGAAGGAACACTGTAGATGGACGTGCACAAGGTCTATGGCGTCGACGCCTCCCAGCCTGCCGCCGACGATGAGACCGCCGACGATGAGACCGCCGACGGCGCGCCGAACCCAGCCGACGCACCGGTTGACGATGCGGCCCAGCAATCGAAGGCCGCGCCCGCTCAGCAACTCGGCAACCCATCGGCCACAGCGAACGCCGCCGCTGCCATCGACCGGCTACTTTCCGGCGCACCCAAGCCGATCAGCAGCGCCCTCGTCACCGCCAACAGCGACCACGGTTCGGCGGGCGAGTCCGCCGAACCGACTAAACGCTCAGGGCTGCTGCCGTCGCTGTTGGGTGAGCGCTTGTCGCGCCTCATTGGTGCAACACAGACACGCGGCGGGACGGCCGGCCAGAGCGACGACGTGGACGGCAGAGGTGTTGAGCCGGCTGACGGCAACGCCGAGGAAGCCGCGGCCGAACCCGGCGCCGAGAGCCCGCCGCTGCTGAGGCCAAAGCACCTCATTCTCGGCGGGGTGGCCGTGGTTGTGGTGCTCGTGATCGCGGTGGTAATCGGAGCCGCCCACGGACGAGAGACTGAGCCAGTGATCGGCTCCCAGGCCGACTCGGACACTACGCAGCACGCACCCACAAAAGGCGGTCCTTCGCAACGCGACAAACCTCTGCGGGTCGAAATCTCCACCACGAAACCGCCGCGGTGCCCAGCACCGTCGACCGACGCCGCTAACGCAATTAGCGGTGATCCGACCAAGGCGTGGACGTGCACTCGCGCCTACAACGCCGACGGCGCGACGCTGAATCTCACCCTGCCCGGCGGACCGTACTGCATCACCAGCGTGCGACTCGTACCCGGCTGGGACTACACCGGACCGGACAAAGTCGATCAGTGGCTTCAATACCGAATCGTGTCAGCAGGCGTGTGGCGATTCGACGACGGAAAGCGGGCTGAGCAGAAATTCGACGGCAGCCGCAAGCAACAACACGTCGACATCGACTGCGCGTTGTCGAGCACCGTACAACTGCAGATAACGAAGACCAGCCTGGCAGCTCCAGTCGCGCCGACAACGTCTAACGCAGCACCACTGCCCGGCCTTCCCGGTGGGTGGGGGTCAATAAACCTGCCGGAACCCTCCGGCATAGGAGCCCCAAGTGGCGCCCAAAATTCGGGAGAACCGTCCGCATTCGCAGTATCCTCATTAGAAATCATCGGACATCGCGCGCAGTGACATTTTCTCTGGGCAAATTCGTCGACAAACAAGGAGTTGGTCCGCATGGCTGACAGCCTGACCGTTAATCCGGCAGAACTCATCAGCACAGCCGCCCAGCACGAGCAGCGGGTCGCGGGCTGGCGCGCCATCGGCGCCACCCCGCCCAATGATCCCGACGCGCTTACTCCCGAATTGAGTTTTGTCGGCTACCCAGTCATCGAGAGTCTGCGCGTCGACAACGCCCGCAGGCTCAGTGATACGGACCGCTTCGCAGACGAGCACACCTACCTTGCTGAGAGTCTGCGCGGCGCCGCGCAGGAATACCTGCAGACCGACGAAGATGGCGCTACCGGTGTCACGGGGGCCGGCATGGACACCGCTGGTGCCAGCGGCGGCGCGGCGGCGGCAACCCCGGTCGGTTTTGTGACCGGAACCACCGAACCGCACGCGATCGACCCCTTCGACTTCAGCGACTACACGCCGACCGAGCCCATTCCGGTCATCCGGCCATCGTGGAGCCCGTTCGATCAGGCCCACTGAGTCGGCCATCGCTGGTTTGTGCGCCAGCGCGCCTCAACTTCCAGCGCCCACGGGTCGCTATTAGACGCTGAGGTCTCGGCGCGCGACGTTTAAGTCCATCAGCGTTTTGAGTGCCTCGGGTGTGAAGTCATGTTCGACCACCAACGCGAGTTTTGCTTCGACGCTGCTTAACATCTCGCCCACTTGCCGGGCCAGCTCGGGGTCTTCTCGTATGCGCGGAGCCATTGCTTTGGCCATGTCCAGGAAGGATCTGGCCATGTCGACTGACGCGGAGGCGGCGGTCGGTTCTTCTTCCTCGTAGGCGGCCGGATCGACGTCGGGATCGGACACGATGAGATCGCAGGCTCCCGGCTTCCAGCGCAGAGCTTCTTCGACGCGGCGGGCAGTGCTTGGCCGCATGGGGTGGCGTCCGTGCTCGATGCGGCTGGCGGTCACTTTGTGTACGCCGATCTTCTCGGCGAAGGCCTGTTGGCTCATGCCCTTGACGCTGCGTCGGGCCAGGATCAGCTCTCCGAGTCGTATGCGTGCTTCCTCCTGGTCAGACGCTGTTCCCTCGGTGGCGGCCACCCACAAAGTATAGGAAACGCTGACTTCAGTAGGCACTTGATTGCATATCGGTGTTGACTGCTGCCACACGCATTCTTATGCTAACTCGACATAGCATATGTAACCCTATGAGGGGAGCGGCTGTGAACAGCGCCAACGACCTGGACCTAGACCTCATCGCCGACGAGACCGATGTTGGCGACTCGGATGCGCTGGCGTTCGCCGCGGATATCCCCGATGAACCCGTGCCGTGCGACGTCAACCCCGAGCGCTGGGACCCCGATAATTACGCCGCGTCACCCGAGGATCGGTTGCGTTTTCGCACATCAGTGTTGCCAAAGCTGGCTCAAGAGTGCGACAGATGCCACTTTCGGATTCGGTGTGCTGTGACCGCCTTGGAGTCTCGCGCAGATTGCGGCATATGGGCTGGTGTGCAGGCTCGAGGAACACAAAGCCCTCACGCACTGCATCGGCGCCGCTTGCTGAAGATCCTCGCTGAGTATCTCGCCGCGCCCGACACCGCCGACAACGATGCCCGGCGCGAAATTCTGTCTGCGCGCATCACGACGATGCTGCAGCGACGACCCGAGCTGCGTGAACCGTTCACTGAGGCAACCGCCGCCGCCACGCATGACGCAGCGGCCGCAGATGCGCCGCGCCAGAGACGCCGGCCGCGCACTCCAGCCCCCGGCCCGCACCTATCTACCCAACTTCGGCTCGCTTTGCCGATGGGGGCCTAACCGCCAATACCCCCGGATTTGCCCTGGCCGACAACTCAATACCTAGAACGCCACGGGCGGAGGGCCAGCCGGTTTCTACCCGGC
>NZ_MLQM01000114.1:0-17478 GCF_001854525.1 Mycobacterium talmoniae | reverse complement strand
CTTTGGTAGGTAACTCATTGACCACTACGCGATGGCCCACCCCAAGCCCGGTATCGACACACCCCAACAGGGATCCGTCCAGATCAGCCCCGGTCCCGAAACCCCACCACCCCAGGGGACTTACCCAATAGGTGCCGACCTGGCGGCTTGTCCAAAACTTCACCCAAGGTCGCCGCCGGCACTTGGCATCACCGTTGCTCAGCGGTCGCTATGACACCTGTCGAACGCCGCTGGTGACGAATTCTAGTTTGGACGCATCGTGCCCAGCGGGCAGGCCCGCCCAATTGCGGCGATGCGGGCAGGTTATTGGTGTTGTCGTGGGCCACAGGGGAACCTCCAGGTATGAGCTTGCGCAGAGTGCAAGCACTAGCGCGACACCCGGTGACGAATGGGGTTGGTGAACCTGGTTCGCTTTCGACGACGGGTTTAGTAGCCGCGGGTTGGTCGGCTGCGCTCACGGTGTCGGCCCGTTCGGCTAATCTGCGCCTCGGCGGAATGCTTCTTCCGGCCAGCCATGTGATTCATCGTCCCTTCTGACCCCAACCGGGGGCCACAGGACTCTAAAACACGGCGGACTCATTCACCGGGGGGCACGCCAGGAGTAATCAGTTGGCTATGGCGGGATCTGGCGTCCACACATGGCGGGTGATGCCTTGGTCTTCCTCCCTGGCGCGGTCGCCGAGCTCGATAGTGATCAGTTCGTCGCCTTCGTAGGCCGGGCTGAGTTCGAGGCTCAGGTAATCGAACAGTTCGCGTTCGTGGACGGCAACGACGACTTGTCGCTCGTTCTGTTTCGCGAGGAGGCGGATGAGGCCAGCAAACTGTGCGACGTGGACTTCGTCCATGGCTTGCACGGGGTCGTCGAAGACGAGGCACGGGACGATGGGCTCGACGGCGAGGTGGAGCGCGAGGAACAGGGAGAGCGCTGCGGTGTTCAGATTGCCCGCAGACAGCATCATCTGGGGCGGGCCGCTGGCTTCGCCGTTGCGGTGGGTGGTCTCCAACTTGATGTCGAACGTCTTCTTGGTAGCGCTGGGGATGCCGAAGCTTGGGATGAAGCCTTCGCTCGGCGCGAGCCTGGTGAACACGGTCTTCCAGACCTCGTTAAGGGACTCAGTGAAGACACGGTGGACGATTCTGGTGCGTGCTTGTGTTGCGGCTTCGTGGACTTCCTTCGCTACTCCTTGTCGGCGCTTCGCTTCAGTGACCCGGTCGTCCCACTGCTTTTTGTGTTCGGCGAGGTCAGCGAGACGTTGAAGAATGACTGATTCGCGTTCGAGGGCGGCTGCGAGGCGGGCTGCTTCGTTGACCACGTTCCGTTGCTGGTTAGCGATATCGGAAAGGCGGGCAACTTCTGCTTCGGCCCGATCGAGCAGTTCGGCCGACACTGCCTGGAACGAATCGAACGCCGGCGATACGTTAATCTGCAGAAGGGCCGCGTATCTGGCCAATTCGCTGCTGATGTGGCGCTCTTCCGACGAAGCCGTCTCAAGGTTGTCGAGCGATTGCTGAAGGTCATTCACACGCCGGATGAGATCCGCGCCGTGGGACTTGGCAGCCTCGATTTCGCCGACCTCGGCGTTCAGTTCAACAAGTTCTTCGTGGCGTTGTTCGAGGGCCAACCGCTGGTCGGCGGGTAGGAGTTGGGCCGTGAGCTGCGTGTAGTCAACTCCCGCTCGGGTGACACGTGCCGCCAGCCGGTCGCGCTCGCTGCGAAGATCGACAAGCTGCTGCCCGTGAGTGGTGAGTGCAGCCAGTTTTTCGTCGATGTGCGCGAGGAGGCTATGCGGCCCGGTTTCGGTGAAGTCGCGGTCGCAAACTGGGCACATGCTGCTGTTGTCGATTACGGTTCGGAGCGCAGCCAGGCTCTCGACGAGGGCACTCGAATGCTCGTGAGCAACGGCGAGCCGAGTTTGAAGGCCGTCCAACTCAACTCGGTCAGCTTCAAGTTGGGCGCTGACCGCGCCGGCCCGCGCGCGAATTTCGGAGTCGTTGTCCAACTCCTGGAGGGCCAGAGTCCTGGCGTGCTCGACAGCGATGCGGGGGTCGCTTCGAGGGTCGACGCCAACAGCTTGTGCTGCTCCTTCCCACGCCCTGACCTTTACCCCGTCCGTGGCCTCCCACGCCTCTTTGTCGGCGGTCGCAGCCACCAACGCAGTGCGGGCATCGTGGATTCGTTGCGTGGTCGGGCGTTCTCTCAGTGCTGAGATGCGGCCGCCCAAGGCTATTAGTTCCTGGTGCACTTTCGCGGCAGCCGCAGATTCGGCACCGGCGGTGTCGTCGTTGAGTGCCGACCGGACGAACCCAAGAAGGTCGCTATCAGTCATGCCGTCAGTCGGAACGGTTCGGAGTCTAGCGAGGGCCTCGCGGGTCGCGACCCGCGAGTTGACGATCTCCGCCCGGACCTCGGCGCGCACCGCGGTCTGCTCCTTGAGTTCAGTCGCCGCTGCCTTCGCTTCGCGGTCGGCTTCGTCAACGCCGACTGCGAGCTTCTTGAGGAGCCTGAGGTCATGTGCGTCGCTGAGCCCGTCGCGAAGGGCGTCCAGTTTCTCAAGACCGAGGAGTTCGTTCACAAACTTTTCGAGGGCTGTCTGTTGGTTGCCCTCGCGCGCTTGGTACAAGTCGAGCAGGCGCCCTAGGGATGATTGGTCCAGGTAGCACCGTTCAGCGTAGAATTTCGCGGCCGAATTGTTGAACGCCGGGGTGCCCTCCAAACGCGCGCCGTTTACAGTCAACGGAACGCCGGGGGTGCCCGCCTGGAGGTAGTCGGCGACGTCGGCTCGAACGGTTGCGTACAACTGCCCGAAGAATGGCAGATGAGATCGGTAGCGGTCAGATTGTCGTTCCATGCTCCGAATGTGGCCGGTCAAGGCCAGCTCAAGCGCGGACAGGACGCTGGTCTTGCCTGTGCCGTTGGGGCCGTGGATGAGGACGACGGGTGCATCGAACGGCAGTTCGCGTGTGCCTTCGATGCGACGAAAGTCGGAGACCATCAAGCGACGGATGGGGAGATCACTCATCTTCGTCTTCCATCTCGTCAGTCCAACCTGCTCCTTCGTTCGCGTACTGGCGGAGGGCCTCTCGCACTGCGCCAGGTCCGTCGGCCGCAGCCTGGATGAGCGCAATATGGTCCGGTGTTGCCTTCAGGGGACCGAGTGCCGCCATCACTTCGTTGGCTGGATCGCTCCCGTGGACGAGGTCCGCGTTCGGCAGTTTGAGCGGAAGTAGAACAGCAACGGCTTCCTCGATCTCGGCGATATCGGGCGTCGTGGATGCGATGGGTAGGACGCGGGCATAACGCTCCAGCTCGCTTCGGTCAGATGTTGCGATTCCACCGATGAGTACGAGACTCATAGGTCGGCGCGATGCGGCTAGGTCAAGTGAACGAGCCAAACCCGCAACGAGACGATGCAGGCGCCGGCGCGGTACTTGGTCTGTTGCGACCAAAACTAGGTCATGCGAATTGCGCGTACCGCGGGCAGCGGCCTCGAAGTCGAACTCTGTACCGGCAACCGTTAACGGCTTCCGAAGACGTTCAAAGTCGGCGTTCTCCAGCACAGTGAGGACTTCTTGAACGCTTGTCATCAGAATCCTCCCGCCAGTCTAAACGCTTCGTACAGGTCATCGGCTGAGGCCGTGTCAGCGATGCTCGACGCGACGTTGAACCGACCAGGGCCGGGTTTGCCGTCACGACCGAAACGGGGTTTCGGAGACCGGGTAAAGCGAGGGGGCTCCTCATCAGCGACGACGATCAGCACATCCTCATCGCTGTCGTCGAACGAACTCTCCAACTCAAGTTTCGTGGACGTCGTGGCGTCCTTCACAAAAAACACCCTGGCATCCCGCTGTCCAGTGACTAGGCGAACCACGCCGTTGCCGGGCTCCTCGCCATCGCCCGGCACGGCCGACCAATGTCCCAAGGCAAGTCCACGACCAATCAAGGCCAGCGCCACACCGAGCCGCCCGAACTGCTTCGAAGGAAAATCTGCGCTGTGAACCGCCTGGTTGACAGGACGGTCCGACAGCGGTTCATAGTGGCCGTTACCTGCGGACGGCATACGGCCTGTGCGAAAAACGGTCAGCGCCGAGTTGACCACGCTGATGAGACGCGCAAGGAACTCTCGTTGGAACTGCGCCTTTGCCGAGTACTCAAGCGCCTCGTGGTTGTCGGGGTCGGCATGACTCGCTACCGAGTCACGGAGGCTAAGGAGGTCCGTCTGCAATTGCTTCACAGCAGCCGAACCCCATGCGGTCCCTGTGCCATGCTCAATCAAGAAGCTCAACTTGTCGGTGAGCGATGACAGAACCAGCGCCAGCAACGTCGGCTTGCCGTACGCACCAAGAAGTGCGGACTGCGCGATAGCCGCGGCATTCCCCCGGTGATTCGAACCGTAGGTAAGTTTGAGAACGTTCCGGTGATAAGACTCCAGGTGCTCTTCGCTGAAAACAACCGCGGGGGGCGATGCCGGCCACGGCCGACCCAAGTCCTGGATCGCGGTTGCGAACACCGTATGGAGATCCGCGTCCTGCGCTGACAGTCCAACCATCAATGTCAACCGGTCCGTGTACAGCACCTCAAGGTGCTTGCGCATCGACCTGTTCTCTGGCTGCTGAGTCCATCCTGAGATCTGTGATTCACGAGCTATGAGCAAGTTCCGGTATTCGGTCTCCTCTTCTCGGGCACGAACCGCACAACCATGGAACTTGATGACGTCGATGCGCGGCCCGACAATACGAAAATCGTCCGGCTTCACGGCAACCCGAACCAGCGAACCGAACGCCGGCGTAAGTTCAACCAGCGCTTTTTCAAGGAGCCCATCCCAGTTCGCCGTTACCGCCGACGCGACCAGCCCCTCGAGCATTAGAATTGCGATGCAGTAATGTTCTACATCGGGCTCAAGGTCGGGCGACCCATACGTGTTCGGGACGTCGAGACCAGTCCACACCAGATAGTCGTCGGGGTTGTCATCGCCCACAAGCACGTCGAGAACACGTGAGTAGTTCGTGACCAGGGTTGAGACAATGCGTTCCCGCAGTGGCCATTCATCGACAGCGATCGAGAAGTCGATGCTCTCCAGCTCTTCGCGCACTAGGCCAGCTAGCCGCAACATCTCCCCGAGGGCCGTGCGGTAGGCACAATCCGTGTCACCGTCGACGATATTCGAACGGAGGTGCTCCAAGACGCGTACGAGGAGTGCATAGACATTCGGCACCCGATCGCGAGAGATTCCCGAGCCAAGCCATAGGACGTATTGACCTTCGTTGAAGGCAGCGGTGAAATCTGAAAACGCCGACTCGAACCGGGCCAGAACGTCCTGCACTGTCCTCACAGGTTCACTTGCCATATCGTGCCCGTCCAATTGTCTTCATTCTTCGCGATCGCGGACGGTCAGCGCCCCAGCGTTCGCGGGTCATCCTGCCATGCGCGAACCTCATAACGATGTAAGGCATTTGATATGGCAAGTGCGAATCCGCAAGAACTCATCAGGCTGACTCGAAACCGGACTGGTCGAACTTCAGCGTCTTCGCGTTTTCGGACACGGTGCGAATCTTGTTCTCATCGAAGCCAGTCGCATCAGTGGCCTCGATCTCGATCCGCACGGTGAGGTTGACGCCCTGCTCGCGTAGGTGGGTGATCACCTCGTCGGCGATGTTCTTGAAGTCCAGCGCGATCTTGTCGGCGCTGAGCGTCTTGACACCATAGAAACGGGTTGGGAACGCGATGTCGATCGGGGGTTTCGGAGGGCCGGGGGGACCCGGTGGGCCGGGTGGTTCCGGTGGCTTTGGGCCAGGCGTGGGCTCGTCTTCACGCTGCTTGACTGCGACATCCGGACGCACCAGCAGTAGCGTATCCGTCGCAGGGGGAGCTGCAGCCTTGTCATCAGGAGTCCACAGTCCGATGTACCGCTCGGTCACTTCGTCATAGCCGGTTGCCAACGCGAACGCGTCGGTCTGCCAGAGCATCGGCAAATCCACGATGCCCCCGTCGAGTACCCGACGATCGCGCAGCCGCGGCATGTACGGGTACTGGCAGTACAGCGCCCACAGCGCGCCGAGTGAGACGTGGCCGCCCTTCCAAATCTTGGGAACCTTGCCGATCGCCAACCTGATAGTGGTAGCGGCCTGCCGCACAGACAGATCACCGTCACTACCGAGCCGGCGAGACACGCGGTCCGCCAGTGAATCGGATTGGCCTTCGACCTTGGTCTCCCGAACCACGAACGGGGCGCCCGGGTCCGGCTGGGAAGGAATCAGTGCCCAGGTGAAGGTCTGCAGCAGCCGGCCGCTAACGGTCTGATCAGCCTGCGCCCGGCGCTGGGTGGCCTGGTTCTTCTGGTTCTGGGTCAGGTCCAGGTCGGCTTCGTTGGCCAACACATGAGTCCAACCGAGATAGTCGCGGGCCGCGGTGTCGAGCTCTTGCAGCCGAGCCTCGTCAGCCGCCAGGTAGACCAACATGTTGCGGTTGGTGCGATTGGCGGTTCCGCGGTTCTCAGTCGCCTTGTACGCGAACTCCTTCGCCACCGAGTCAGCACCTCGCTTGTGGGCGACCTTCGGGTGCAGGATCACCAGCCGAGCTTCCTCGGTGTCGGGGATGTCGACGTTGGTCTCCGGGCAGACATGCACTCCGGCGAAATCACCGCGGGTACGGGCCTGGCCTTGCAGCCGGCGAACGATCTCGGCCCACACATCTTCCTTGTGCAGCCGGTCGGCCTGATCGCGGGCGGTGCGGGTGATGTTGGCCTGCAGGTCATACCAGTATTTGCCAGACCCGGAATAGAAGTAGGTAGCCCGGTCGGCGAGCTGGGTCAGCGCGGCATGGAAATTGCCCGGTACATCCCCGGGCACTGCGGTGCCGAGGAACACCCGTTGGGTCTCCAGACCCTTGTGGGCCGAGCCGATAGTGGGCGCAGCCCCGAAGAACACCGTGCGCGCCAGCCGTTTGGTCAGCGACCGCTGCCCGAACAGTGGCTTTTCCACATCGATACGCGCCGGCTCGGAATTGGGCCCGTCGACGTCGGCGTCGATGATCGCCTTCCACGAATCCTGCAGATACTGGGTGAGCTCGGAATTCACATTCGAGGTGGCCAGCGGGATCGACCCGGGCATGATCAGCGGCGAAGCGTCCTCACCGGTCCACAGGGCGTGGATGACGGTACTCATCAGCCGCAGCACACCGCGGGTGCGCTGGAACCGCTCCAGCGACGACCACTGTTCATAGAGTCGGTCGAACAACTCCGGGTGGATTGGATAGGTCTGCTTGATCCGATCCTCGTAGGCGGCGTCGCGGGACTCCCGCGGGAAGTCGTCGGTGTACTTGCGGTACATATCGATATAGGCGCGGGCGGTGGCACTGATCGAGGCCAGAGCGGCCGCGTCGGCTTGCTTGAACAGTCGTTGCCGCACGATCTGGTAGGCCTCGACGGACGAGGCCGGACGCCACTGCTCGGCGACCCGGCGCACCACGTTCTGCAGCCGCTTGAGCGCCTCCAGTCCGTGGGCGCCACCGACTTCTTCGGCGTTGCCGGCGACGATCTGGCCGCCACTGTCACCGGTTTCAGAGGCGGGGATTGAGATCACCAGCAGCACACCGGAAGTGCCCTTAGCCGACTCAGTCAACGTCTGCGCAAAGGTGAACTGGTCATCGAAGGTGCCACCTGCTAGATCATCGCGGCCGACTAGGGAGCGGGCGTAGGCCACCCACTCATCGATCAAAATGACTGCGGGGGAGTATTTGGCCAGCAGCTCATGCAGCGCCTCGCCTGGATGGGTTCGGTTGGCGTCCGCAGTGGCGACCATGTCGTAGCCGGCCTTGCCGCCGAGCTGCCATGCGAGCTCGCCCCAGATGGTGTTGACCTTGGTGCCGTCGTCTTTGACCATCCCGGATGGGCTGATGTGGTTGCCGACGATCGCCACCCGATTCGCCTTGGCGCCCGCATAGCCGTTGGCGCCCAGCAACTCTTGGGCCTCCTGTGGGAACTCGCCGATTGGTAGTCCGCACGCAACGTGCCAGAGCGCGAGCATGGAGTGGGTCTTGCCGCCACCGAAGTTGGTCTGCAGGTTGATTACCGGCGGTGCGTTGTCATCACCGGACAGCCGACGCACGGCGCGCCCGATCAGATCGCTCAGGCCTTCGGTGAGGTAGGTGCGACGGAAGAACTCGACTGGGTTGGCGTAGCCGGAATCTTGTTCGCCACCGAAGGCCACCTTGTAGAGGTCGGCGGCGAATTCGGAGGCGGCGAAATTGCCGGTGGCCACGTCGTCGTGCGGCGGCAGGACCTCGCGCCACGGCTTGAGCCCGGCGGCTTCGGGATTATCGACGGCGGCCTTGAGGGCCTTCTTGTCGTCCTTGTCGGCGGTGACGCGGCGTAGGTTGAGCCGGATCGCCTGCAACTCCGCTGCCTCAGCGGTGGCGTTGATCAGTTTGAGCAGTCGCTCGCCAGTGTCGAGAGCGCGGTAGGCGTCGTCATCGGTGAAAGTCCCGTTGTGCGCCCAGTTGTTTCGGACTTCGCGCAGTTCAATGGCGAATGATTCGCCCGCCTTGCCCAGTGTCTTGGTGAACGGATACCAGCCCTTCTTGAACCCTGCGGTGATGTTCGACTCGGTCAGGATTCGGAACTGCACCTGCGGGTCGTGAGCGCTGTACGTTTTGGGGCTGGATGCCCCGTCTTTGGTCTGCACGAGTTTCGGCCAGGCCGCACCCAGCGCGGGGTCGCCCTGCCCGATCACCAATGAGATGAAGTCATCCAGCGGAGGGGCGATGATCTCGAACATCTTGTTGATGCGATCTCTGTTGCTTAATGCCATGGCTAGATCACTTCCTCCACCAGGTCGTCATCATCGCTGTCAGGGTCATCGGGTTCCGCTTCAAATGCAGCTGCACCTTCGATGCCCCCAACGTCAATTGGTTCGCGCGCAACGGGTTTTCCCATGGCATTCTCGATCAACTGCGACAGGGCTTCGCGGCGTTTTGTGAAGAACACATCGAAGTCATCGGCGCGCAGCGTTGCCACGTCGATCAGGTGAGCTGCGATGACCTCATCAAGCTCTGAGGTCGGGATCCCGGCAGCGGATTCGAGCGCTTTGAGGTATGCCGACGGTGCGTTGCCGCTCAACTTGATGTTGGTCTTCTTGGCGAGGGGCGTCTTGTTGACGATGCTTTCGCGCCGTTCCTGGTCGATGCCGTGCTTGATGCACCAAGCCTTGGGGAAGATGTGGTGGATGTCGACCTGCAGCGCGAGAAACGCGGCCTTGTCAAACGGCTGGTTGAACATCCAGTCCCGGGTGTGCTGGCCCATCAGCAAGGCGTAAACGCCCTTGTACGCAGCGGAATTTCGAGTGCGCATCGAGTGCAGGCGCGACTCGAAGAAGTTCGCATCCTCGACCGTCTTGGGTTGAGGCACCGATTTGTCGCCAAGCGATTTGGCCCATGCGGGTACCTGCTCGATGTCGCGCGCAAACCGGCTCTCGATGGCACCGCCGTACAACTCGCCGAGCACACCGCACCAAAACCATTGCTGGATCCGCTTGTTTATGCCGTGTACATCAGCATCCTCGTTGAGAACGACCCTGATTGCCGCCAACGGGACAAGCTGCTTGGGGTACGGCAAGTCCGTAGCAACATGGATGTGCTGCGAGTCCAGGAATCCAGCTACCCAGACCAACGCGTCCCGAACCCGCGGAGCCCATGTCAGGTAGTCCTGAAGTTTGAGGTTGAGGATGTCCTCCTTGCGGGCAGTCGTCGCGCCTGGCCCGTGTAGCGAAGCCAGCAGGCTGACGATCTGGAGGAAATCTGTGTTCTCTAGGCCGGCCAGCACGGCGAAGGGTCTGAGGTGTTCCCGGGTCGCGGTCCAGTCGTCATTGAGTCGAAAGTCATCGCCGTTCTCGGCGTAGTAGTCGGCGTCACCGGCGTATACGGCAGTCAGCAGTTCGAACACGTTCAACGGCAGGCCGCCGATGTTGACCTTCTCGAAAACTGTTGCGACAGCGGCCTTGCTTGTCGAATCATCGAGCACAATGGCTGGAATCGCGTACGCGCCCGCAGGGTTCAAGACTTCGGCGATCATGGTCGGCATCAGCGAGGTGTCGGCGAGCTTAGACAGCCACGTGGTGGCGGCGAACGGGTCGTAGAGCAGTCTCAAGGGAAAGAACCCGTGAGCGCGCTCCTTGTCTTCATCGGACAGGTCGAGATCGACGTCCTTGCCGAAATTGCTCCTGATCACGCCATCGCCCGGAACTGAGACGACAGCTTCGTCAATCATCTCATCGCCCTTAAGAGCATCGGCGATGCGCAGGTAGTATCGACGCTCAATGAACTTGCCGCGCGAGTCCTTCGTGGCAACGACGCCGTCAGCTGTCAAAGCCTGTGTCAGCGATGTCAGCCGCTGCTGACCGTCGAGTAGCAGCCACTCCAATGCAGTATCTGAGTCGAACGTGATCCCATCAATCGGACGAGGCTTGAATCGCACATAGGCGTTGTCGGCCTCCAGCATCATCACGACACCCAGCGGGTGGCCCCGCAGGACGGTGACCAGGAGTTGGCGGATACGTTCGTCTTCCCATTTGTAGCCGCGCTGGAAGTCCGGCAGCTGTACTTTGCCGGTTGTCGTCCAAGCCAGCAGATCCTTCAGCGGGTACTTCGGCGTTTGGAAACCCATCTACTCCTCCTCGTCGAAGTCAAATGAGCTTTGCTGACTGGCGGGCTGCCCGTTCGCACCGCGCGCGACTTCCATGATCTCCGGCCAGCTGGTTACCAGCGTGTTGAAGCTCAGCGCGTCTTTCGTCCATCCGTTGCCTTCCGCGATGCGGAACAGCAGGTGCGCCAACTCCTTTATCCGATCGGCATCCACCGCGCCATCGCTACGACTCAGCGCCGCGCCGAGGAAGTCCCCAGCTGGCGCGATGCCGTCGCGTTCCAGAACCTTGATTAGGTGGTGCAGTACTTCCCATCCGCTGATGTCGGGGTCGGTGACGACGTCGTAGTCCCAACTCAAGTCGGCGGGTTTGATCAGCTGTACCTTGCTGGCGCGGGACGTCAGAATGCCTTCGCGTTCCATCGAGGCGACGCTGGTGTTGCGGGCGCGCGCGAGGTTGTCGGCATCACCGAACTTGCCGACACCGTAGCCGTGCTGGCGATACCATGCGATCGCGAAGCGGGTGGCGGCAACAAAATCGCCCTCCTGCTCATTGAGCACCTGATCGAGAATCTCGTTGATGCGTGCGAGCGCAGAACGTACCGACATCTTCGAGCCGTCCGGCTCCAAGACGGCCGAATACCGGGAGAACACCGCCATGCCCGGGCCGATCGCGGCTTGTGGCAGGTCAACCGGAGCAATAGCACCCTGCTGTAGATCCGTGAGTGCGCCGGGAAGTTCAGCCTTGAGCGTCTCCACGAACTCACGGCGGTCGGTTCGCGGCGCACCCTCCGGGCGGGAACGCAGCGTCAACACAATTGAAGAGGCCAGCGCGTTGGTGCCAGCACTCAGCATCCGGTTACTTGCTTCGCTGCGCACCGGCCAGGTTGCAGTGATTGACCACCCGGAGCGAATCATTCCCTCAAGCAAGGTTTCCCAGCCCGTGGAAGCCTCGCCGACCTCGGTGGCTTCGGATTGTTTGAACGCGTAGTAGACCGTGATCGGGAAGTCCACCAAGGCCGACTCGCGAGCCCGTCGGAATACCTCCCGGAATCCATCCTCGAAGAACCTATGTGCGCCATTCTTACCGCCGTGACGGTACGGGTTGGCAACTAGTTCCTCAGCTTTGGGAACCAGCATCGTGGATAGCAACGCTGGATGGACGGACCGCAGAGAGCGACGTAGCCACACGTAGAAGTAGTCCGACAGATCTGAGTAACCGATGTTGTCGTAGTACGGCGGATCAGTCGAGATCAACAACCCGCCGTCGAGGGAACGTGTGGTTGCATCCGCTTGCGCGACTGATGCCGGACCGCGCGCGTACAGCTGGTCGATTGTGTCGCAGGTCCACAGATAGGAATTCGCGAACGACCCGGTGTTTGAGCCGAGTGTGTAGGTTTCCGCGAAGTCCCAGGTGATGGGCAAGGCCTGTCGGGCAAAAGTCGAGCTGGTCGATTCTCGGCTGACATACCAGTTGGTGATGGTTGAGCAGCGATCTGTCAGCTTACTGACCGCCAACCCCAGATAGGTCGCGACAGCGTCGGCGTAGGCGGCGGCTCCGGTGCCGCCGGCTTCGAGGCGGTCGCCTTCGGGCATGCCTGCGGCGCGGGCGTCGACGAGGACGTGTTCGCGGGCTTCGGTGACGAGGTCGCTGAATGTGGTGAGTGCGGTGAGCTGCCTCGGAGTGAAGAGGTCAGCAAACTCAGTAAGGCCGTATCGGACGACGTTGATGCGCCCGGGCCAGTCAAACAGTTGGCCCGCTGGTACATCGTCTGGCCGCTGCACGTCTGCCGCCGCCTCATGTTGCGGTGTGGGAGCAAGGTAGATGCGGGTGCGGGTTCCTTCGGCAACGGTGGCCATGAGCTGGGCACCCATCCGGCCGCGGCGGCTTTCCTCACGCACGTATTCGAGTTCGACCACAGCTGCGCAACCGATGCAGGTTGCGCCGGTCCGTCCGACGGTGCCGTCGGTGTCGGCGGTGGGCGCGGTTTTCGGGTCGTGCCCGATATCGAAGTGGACTTTGCCGTCGACCACGGACGGTACGACGTAGGCCTCTTTGCCTTTCTTCTTCCCCAGCCACCAGGAGCGCACTAGCGGCATTTCGATGCCGCAGGCGGGGTTGGGGCAGGTGACGCTGCGGGCCCAGATCCACGCGATCACGGTGGCTTTCGATCCATCGGGCAGGGCGGCTTTGGGGTAGAGATGTCCGATGCGTTTTTCGGCTTCATCGCGCATCCATTGGCCGTAGCGGCGCACGTCCTCGGCCAGCCCGGTGGCGCGCGGCCAGGGGTGCGCGAGCTCATCGGCTGCCACGTTGGGGGAGGCTGGGGCGCGGCCGGCGAACTTCGGCGGAATCTCGATGAGTGCCTTGTTGATCAGCACCGCCACCGGGTTCAGGTCGGAGGCGTGGGCTTCCAGCCCGAGGCGTTGGGCTTCCAGCGGGATGGTGCCGCCGCCGGCGAACGGATCGAGAATCGGCGGCGGGTTGCCGTCGGTGGATTTGAGGATCTCGGCGTGCGCTTCGGCCAACAGCGCCTCGTCTTGAATGTTCTCCCAGACAACGAGGCGTTCGATGATCTTGTGCAGCCGCTCGCGCTCCTTGCGTTGCAGGTCTTCGGTGGGGAACTCCTCCGGATGCGAGGAGGGGTCGTCGACCAGTTGGGCGAACAAAACCGCGCGGGCGGCGGCCAGCGGCCGGCGCGCCCACCACAGGTGCAGGGTTGAGGGGTGGCCGTGGCGTATCGACTTCTCCCGGGCCGACTCCCGGTTGATCGCCTCCAGCGGCAGCGCAACCTCGATCAACTTCCGCTTCTGCACTTACATCCTCAACTCTCTTCGCTGGTGATTGCGAACCGTAACCGATCCGGCGATGGCGGGAGCGCCGGTCAGAACGGCTGCTTACCTTTGTCCCACATCTTGTTCCAATCGCCGCGGATGCCGGTGGCGGCGAAGTCACCGAGATTGGTGGTGGCGAACGGGTCATCGAGGTAGCGCACCTCGTCGTACTGCGCTCCGCGGGGGTCGACCCTGACCAGGGCCAGCCGGTAGCGGGGGACGGCGTTCTTGCCGGTCATCACCTCGTTGTGGGTGATGAAGAAATCGTCGGCGCCGGCCAGGCGGGCCTTCACCTCAATCCGGTAGGTGTCGCCGTTGGCGGCCGTGGACAGCACGTCGAAACCCTTGTTGGTGAACGGCTGCTCAACGGGTTTGCGGCCCAACTCTTTTTCCCGCGCCAGCACCATGTCGACGCCGCGGCGTTCGACTTCCTTGGTCTCCTTGGCGTGCATGGGCGTGTTGGCCGGTAGGTCGTCCTCCAACATCCCGAGCGGCAGGACCAGGGCAGCGGTCAGGATCCGGGGCGGCTTGGTGGACATCAGTGCCTGCTGATCGAGCAGTTCCAGGCGTTTTCGCAGCCGGAAATCGATGTCGACGGCTTTGCGGTTGAGACTGTCGGACGACTCTTTCGGTTTCTCGCCGGCGTGCTCTTTTTCCGAGGCGACCGCGGCGTCGAGCAGCAGGCGGTCCCGCTCGCTTTCCAGCCGCGAGGTCACCAGTTGGCGAGTCTTAGTCAGCTCCGCGATGCGGCGGGGCTGTACTTCGGCGAGGTACTCGGGCAGTTGATGGGCGATGATCCAGCTAGTGGCCCGGTCTTCAGCTTCGGCCAGCCACGGCAGCCGCCGGGCGGCGGCCACAGCTGGTGCGTCGGGGGCGGCAACGCAGTCGAGGTAGGGCGCCGGGCCGGCGGGGGTGACGGTGCCGAAGCTGTCGACGTAGGCGTATCCGAACCGGCGCGCCACGCTGGCGCCGGTAGCGTCGGCGACCTCTTCGATCACCCCGACCAGCAGGTGGGGTTCCTCCAGCGTCGCCGAGACCAGCACGGTGCCGTTATCGAGCGCGCCGCCCAGTTGGCGGGCCGCCTCGTCCATGACGGCGTCGTGCAGGGGATGGCCGGGGGCAAGCAGGTCGGCGTGGGTTTTTCCGTCGCCTTCGATGTGGGCGAGGTCGAAGCTAACCCGGTCGTATTTGGTGGCGATGGGCTGGTGCTTGCTGGCCCGGATCTGGGCGGGCACATTGGCGATCTCGTAGCGGCCGCGTTCACGTTTGGCGATGCGCCCACCGAGCCGGGTAAAGGCTGCCTTGAACGCCAGTTCGATGTAGTGGGGTTGCAGGCGCCGCGCCCGGGCCTCGTCCATCGCAGCGCGCAGGGCGGCAAGGTCGGCCTCGGCGAGATGCTCGGAGGCCAGCGCCCGCTCAGTCAGGAGCTCCTTGAGCCCCTCGGCGACCTGGTCGTCGATGACCTCATGCATCCTGGCTTTGACCTCGGGCAGATCGCCGTAGCGGATCGCCTCCATCAACAGATCCCGCAGCGGAGTACCGGTGAAGGCCTCGCCAAGTACGTCGAACACTTTGCCGCCGTACGCTTTACGCTGCTCTTCGATTTTCTCGAGTAGTCGGGCAAACACGTCACCCTCGCGGGTGTTGGTGGCGACCAGGTTCCATAGCCGGCATACTTCTTCCTGGCCGATGCGGTGGATGCGGCCGAACCGCTGCTCGATGCGGTTGGGGTTCCACGGCAGGTCGTAGTTGACCATCAGATGCGCGGCTTGCAGGTTCAGTCCTTCGCCGGCGGCGTCGGTGGCGATCAGGATCTGGCAGTCGCGGTTCTTGGTGAACTCCTCGGTGATCAGCCTGCGTTCCTTGCGGCGTACCCCACCGTGAATGGCCTGCACTGCCGCCGGTTTGCCCAAAAGGGAGCGGATCTTGGCGCTCAGGTAGTCGAGGGTGTCGCGGTGTTCGGTGAAGATGATGAACTTGCGTGGCCAGCCGTTGGTGTCGGTGGTCAACGCGTGGTCTTGCAGGATCGTGCTCAGCTCGGTCCATTTGCGGTCGGTGCCGGCGTCGCGGACCTGTTTGGCGACCTTCGTGAGGGCAGCAAGCTCGAGTAGCTCGGCGTCGAGTTCCTCGACGGTCTGCGCGGCGGTCGCCGCGTCCATCAGTTCTTCTTCGAGTTCCTCGATTTCTTCGGCGTTGAAATCATCGTCATCCAGATCGCCCAGGTTGATGCTGGGTTCTTTGTCGACGTAGGTGCCGTTGAGGATCTCCTGCTTCTTGCGTTCCAGCCGCTCGGTGCGGCGCACCAGGCTCTTGTAGATGGCCTCCGGGCTCGACGCCAGGCGCCGTTGCAGCACGGTCAGCGCGAACCCAACAGTGTTCTTGCGTTTGCCACCGACCCGGTCAGCCCGGTTCATCCCCTCGCGCACGTAGGCCGTGACTTGCTCGTACAGGTCATATTCGCCGGCGGTCAGTTCATAGGGCGTTGTTTCGGCTTTGCGTTCCGGGAAGAGTTTCTTGCCGTCGAACGTCAGCAGGTCCTCTTTGACCATCCGCCGCATGATGCCGTCGGTGTTGGCGGTCTTGGTGTTCTTACCCTCGAAGCGATCCCGGTCCAGCAGCGTCAAGAACAGCTGGAAATCCTCTTCCTTACCCGAGTGCGGGGTGGCCGTCATCAACAGCAGATGGCGCGTAATTCGGCCGAGCAACTCACCGAGAAGGAAGCGCTTGGTCTTCTCCAGCTTGCCGCCGAAGTAGTGGGCGCCCATGCGGTGGGCCTCATCGACGATCACCAGATCCCACTCAGTGTCGGTGAGCAGCGCTTGCAGGTCTTCGTTGCGGGACAGCTGATCCATCCTGGCGATCAGCAGGGGGTTGGTGTCGAAGACGTTGAGGTTGATGTTGGCGTCGACGAGCTGATTGGTCAGCAGGTCGAACCGCAGCCCGAACTTGAAGAACAACTCGTCTTGCCACTGTTCGACCAACCCGCCCGGGGCGACGATCAGGCACCGCTTGACGTCGTCGCGCAGGATCAACTCTTTGATGTACAGCCCGGCCATGATGGTCTTGCCCGCGCCGGGGTCATCGGCGAGCAGGAACCGCAGCGGGGTGCGGGGGAGCAGCTCGCCGTAGACGGCACGAATCTGGTGGGGTAGCGGGCGCACATCGCTGGTGGCGACTGCGAGCATCGGGTCGAACAGGCCGGCCAGGGTGATCCGCTGGGCTTCGGCGACCAGCTTGAAGTCCCCTGCCGGTGCATCGAACGCACGGCTTCCTGCCGGCGCGACGTTGAGCTTATCCGCGTCCCTTCGAAAGACGACCTGCTGCCCGAGCTGGCCGCCGCTGGTCTTGTAGGTCAGCTCCAGCGCCTCGGTGCCGTGCCACTGCGCATAGATCACCGTCACCACTTCGGCGGGGATCAGCCCGCCGATACGCAGCCCCGGCTTGAGCTCTTCAAACAGCACACTGACCTCCTGATTGACAGTGAGCCAACGCTAGTGGACGGGTCCGACAGCGGGGGTCACTTTGTTGTCGCTGACCACAGCAAAAGGAGGCGTGTGGCGCATCGATGTGCGCATCCAATCCGACCCGCTCCGCTCCGCAGCACCCACTTCATCCGCCTCCAGCGCTTAAGCGGACTGGGCCCGATACGCCGGCAGAACCAAGATCGATCCGTCGGCCTCGCGGACCATTTCGATTGCCACGTCTGATGGGCGTGCCGCAGCGTCGATGCCATCGCCCAACTCGCGCAGCCGATAGGAGGTTCGCAGCAACTTGTCGACTTCGCCCCGTGTGAACATGACGTCCCGCAGCCCGTGGGAACGGCCAAGCTGAAGCGTGGACACTCGCCCCAGTACGCGGGCGATGCCGGTCTCCAACTCCATAACAGATAGCGTCCCGTGGAGTGGTGGACTTCGGATCGGGCGTGGTTCACGCGTTGTGATCAACGAGTCATGTTGAACGCTAGGCGATTTGGTGTTGTTTGGCAAGGGCTGCCGCGGCGTGTTTTTTGGCG
>NZ_MLQM01000113.1:0-17549 GCF_001854525.1 Mycobacterium talmoniae | reverse complement strand
GCCAAAAAACACGCCGCGGCAGCCCTTGCCAAACAACACCAAATCGCCTAGCGTTCAACATGACTCGTTGATCACAACGCGTGAACCACGCCCGATCCGAAGTCCACCACTCCACGGGACGCTATCCTGGGCATCGACACGGCTGCTGCCCGGATATTCGATACACCCACGCTGCCTCCGAGATCGTTGAGGAACGGCTGGAGATAATTTCGACCATAACGAGGGAGGATGCCGGTTTCGGGGAGGCACGCCGGGTCAACTACCCTGTTCGCAACCGGGTCGGCGAGGTCGGCGGGCACTAGAGATAACAAATCGTGTCATCCCGACCAAGATTTGCCCTTGTAGCTCAGCGGGAGAGCACCTCGCCTACAACGAGGATGTCGGGAGTTCGATTCTCTCCAGGGGCTCAGAGGTATTGCGCGGTAGGACAATTCGGTTAGTCCGCTGGGCTCAGAACCTACTGCGGCGAATACGGCGACACCCTCGATCATGTGATACCGGAGTCCCGTGGCGGCCCGAACACGTGGGAGAACCTGGTGACCGCATGCGCACCGTGCAACGGGCGCAAAGGCAACCGCACACCGGGTGAGGCCGGAATGAGGTTGCGCTGGGAGCCCTACGAACCCCGTGAACGGCAGCGTTACCGGGTGCCCGAGCTGGTGTGAACACACACCGGGTGTGCATGACACACATCCGGTGTGTGTTCAGCCGACAACGACTTTGCCCCGTAGCTCAACTGGCAGAGCAGCGCATTGTTAATGCGCGAGTTGCAGGTTCGATCCCTGCCGGGGTAGCCCCTCTGCGTGCGGTGACGATGGCGTGTCACGACTGGCTGTAACCCAGTTGCTTCGGCTCAGTGGGTTCGAATCCCTCCGCGCAGACCATTGCCCGCTAGCACAACTGGCAGTTGCGCCTGGTTCTGGCCCAGGAGGTTGTAGGTTCGAGCCCTGCGCGGGCAGCACGCACGGTGACCTGTGGTGTAATTGGCAGCACGGCTGATTTTGGTTCAGCCAGTTCAGGTTCGAATCCTAGCGGGTCAACTCAGGTCCGTTGGTGTAACGGCAGCACATCTGGTTCTCAGCCAGACAGCAGGAGTTCAACTTTCCTACGGACTGCCAGGCCGTCGTAGCTCAACCGGGAGAGCGCCGATCTGAAATGTCGGAGGTCGCTGGTTCGACACCAGCCGTCGGCACCATGCCCCTGTGGTCTACCGGTAAAGATTCCGCTCTTTCACAGCGGAGGAACGGGTTCAACTCCCGTCAGGGGCACGTGGGAAGGTAGCGCGTCGAGGTGGCGCATCCCGTTTCGAAAACGGGCGCGGGGCGATCGCTCTGGGGTTCGAGTCCTCTGCCTTCCGCTGTGTGCGACGCCGAAGTGGTCGAGGCCCTTGGTTGTGATCCAAGGTTCAGCGGGTTCAAGTCCCGCCGCACACCCCAGTGTCCGGTAGCTCAGTCGGTCCAGAGCGCCGCTTGATACCAGCGGGCGCATCACGATGCGGGAATGGGGTGCTAGCTCATCCTGGAAGAGCGCTGGTTTTGCACACCAGAGGCGCGGGGTTCGAGGCCCCGGCACTCCACGAGGGAAGACGAACTGCCGAAGCCGCGGGGCCGGTTGCTAGCTGGTACGGCGGCGATGCCGTTGCGGAGCATTACCTCCGTTTTCCGCAATGCCCTTGTAGCTCAACAGGACAGAGCATCGCTCTCCGACGGCGAAGGTTGGCGGTTCGAGTCCGTCCAGGGGCACTTTCGTCCGCATAGCTCCCGGTAGCTCAATGGAAAGAGCGGCAGCCTACGAAGCTGCGTCATGTGGAGGTTCGAATCCTTCCCGGGAGACTGTTCTCAATACCTGTTCCTTGGAACTCCTTCAGATGCCCGACCCGCACGATCGGTGAGCCTGGTCGGCGCACCCGTCCCCGTAGCCCAACCCGGTAGAGGCGGCCGGCTTAAACCCGGTCCAGGTGCGGGTCCGACTCCCGCCGCGGGCACACTGCGCAGGTAGCTCAGTCGGTGAGAGCGCCGCTCTTATAAGGCGGATGTCGCGAGTTCAATCCTCGCCCTGCGCACTCGACTTCATTCACCAATGCCGGTGTCGCACATGTTGGCTTGTGCTTCGCGCTGAACAGCTCGTGCCCCGCGCTGCGCGTGATGAGGCGTTAGGGCTTAATTAGTCGTTCCGGTATAGCCCAGCCGAGTACAGGGGCAATCCATGCCCGGCTTCGCGGAAGGCGGGCGGCGGTTGTGGGGTAGCCGTTGGGGTGCTTGGATCGAGTGTATGGCAGCTGAGGCCCTGGGGGATCGCGTGGTGAGCGCCAACCGGGTGATTGCGGCTGGGGCAGAACAGATTTTCGCGCTGATCGCGGACCCGGCTCAACAGCCCCGGTGGGACGGTAACGACAACCTGGCCGAGGCACCCGCCGGGCAACGGGTGCGCGCCGTGGGGGACCGGTTCACCATGACGACCACGAAGGGCAATGTGCGGGAGAACCACGTGGTGGAGTTCGACGACGGAAGGCGGATCGCCTGGCTGCCCGCGGAGCCCGGCCACCAGCCGCCGGGTCACCTGTGGCGCTGGCAACTCGAGCCCGTCGACGCCGGACATACCCGCGTCACCCACACCTACGACTGGTCCGCGTTGACCGATGAGAAGCGCTTCCCACGCGCCCGAGCCACCACCGCGGACAGGCTGCGGGCGTCCCTTGACCGGCTGGCGGACCTTGCCGAACGCGAGTGACTCGTGTCGCGCTAGGCAAGGCGTTGGTGTCGACGAACCGCACAGTTTACCCGGATCCGATGGCCGCGCCGATCCGGTTGATGTCGGATAGGTGATGAACTCCCTCGTGCATGGCCTGGCGGACCAGCCACCGCGCCGTGCGGGTCTCACCCGGCAGGCGGGTCCCGATCCGCTCCCAGTCCTGCCCCGCGGTGGCCGTGACCTCCTCGCAGAACCCCGCGACAGCCGACTCGAGCTCATCAAGCACTGCGGTGAGCTCGCGCTCGTTGTAGCGGAAGCGGCGCGCCCGCAGGTCGTTGAAGAGGGGCTCGAGTGCTGGAGTGTCCTCGGTGCGGATGCGGTGCAATCGGATCGTGGAAACCATGTAGACATCGCGCAGGTGGCATACATATTCGGTGACCGACCACGCCTGAGGGCTGAGCCGGGTCCCGCGGGCCGCGGCGGGGACGCCGGCGACCGCCCCGCGGACAGCGGCGGGCAGCTCGGTAATGACCGCGACGGCGTCGTCGACGCTGATGTCTGAGTACGCCAGGTTGCAGTCTTCGCAGACATGATCCTCAGCCGCTAGTGGCGGCAGCTTGGGGCGAGTCATGCCCAAGTTGCGACGAGCTGGTCCGGGAAGTGCTTCATACGGCCGTTATCGCTGGTCAGTGGAGGTGAGCACCCATTGGTCAAGTTCGCTGTCAGTGGCTACCGGAATGTCACCGAGCAGCGGCCGGATGCCCGCCGCGATACGGTCCCTGGCGGCTAGCTGTTCACCGTCATTTTCCGCGTACACGTCGATCGCGAAGCCCATGCCCGGGTAACCGTCGCCATCGGTGTCAACACCATATTCCGTCTCATCGCCGGTCTGCTTCTGCCATGTCGCCACGCCCTCGGTCACCTGTTCGACGGTAGCGCGGTGACCGACATACACAGTGCGGGCGTCGGTCATGACTTCCAGTCTCGCGTAGTTGCGTGAGTCGCTCAATGATCCAAGAGTCCGGACTGGGGAACGCCTCACGCCGGGTCGACCTGGACCAGCATCTCGTCATTGGCCCGGAAGATCGGCTCCAGCGGCACGTCGAACCGCGCGGCCATCTCGGTGAGCTGCGTCGACCACACCCGGTCGGCCGACGAGACCGCGCCGCGGCCGGGCCCGGTTAACAACAGGGCCACGCTGCTGTGGGCCGGCATGTCGTCGCGCAGCAGGGTGCGCAGCGCCGACATCAGGTTTTTCAGCGGCCGGGACTGCGGTCGGGGCCCGATCGGAACCTGATTCAACATTTTGATGAACCGGCGATCCGGCCCGATGAACCCGAACCACAGCAGGCGTTCACCGAACCCCAGTGGTCCCATCAGCGCACGCCATCGTTGCCGCAGATCCGCCGCGGAATGCACCGGGTCGGTGGCGGTCTCGATGGGCGGCAGTACGTCGTGATCAGTCATGCCGCGAATCGTGAGCGCTTCGCCGCGACGGCGCCAGTCAGTTATCCACAGCCCGCAGGACCGCGAACGCGTGCCCGGGCAGCGTGGTGTGCTCGGCGGCCAGCTCCGGCTCACCCCAGGCCAGCACCAGCTCGCCGGCCACCGGCACGGTCACCGGTTCGGCGCCGAGGTTGCACGCGATCGCGAGCCGGCCGCGGTGCACGACCACCCAGCGGGAGTCCTCGTCGTAATCGACCACCAGATGCGGTAGCCACGGGTCGGCCAGGTCGGCTTCGCTGCGCCGCAGCGCCAGCAGATCGCGATACAGCCGGTGCAGCCGGGCGTGCTCACCGGTCTCGACCTCGGCCCAGTTCAGTTTGGAGCGGCGGAACGTCGCCGGATCCTGCGGGTCGGGGATCTCAGCGGCGTCCCAGCCGTGGTCGGCGAACTCGCGTTTGCGGCCCTCGGCGGTGGCCCGGGCCAGCTCGGGCTCGGGATGCGAACTGAAGAATTGGAACGGTGTTGAGGCGCCCCATTCCTCACCCATGAAAAGCATTGCCGTATACGGTGATCCGAGCACCAGGGCCGCCTTAACCGCGAGCTGACCGGCCGACAGATTCTGGGAGGGCCGATCACCCAGCGCGCGGTTACCGACCTGGTCGTGGGTGCAGGTGTAGGCCAGCAGCCGGGTGGCCGGAATCGCCGAGGTGTCCAGGGGCCGCCCGTGCCGGCGGCGACGAAACGACGAATACGTGCCGGCGTGGAAGAACCCGTGGCGCAGGGTGCGCGCCAGCGTGGCCAGCGAGCCGAAGTCGGCGTAGTAGCCTTGCCGTTCCCCGGACACCGCGGTGTGGATCGCGTGGTGGATGTCGTCGTCCCACTGTGCGGTCACCCCGTAGCCACCCCGGTCGCGCGGGGTGATCAGCCGCGGATCGTTGAGGTCGCTCTCGGCGACCAGCGACAGCGGGCGGCCCAACTGCGCTGCCAGCCGGTCGGTTTCGCCGGCCAGCTCCTCCAGGATGTGGATCGCGGTGGTATCCACCAGGGCATGCACCGCATCCAGTCGCAGACCGTCGGCGTGGAAGTCGCGCATCCAGCGCAGCGCGCAGTCCAGGATGTAGCGGCGCACCTCGTCGGAATCGGCGTCGGCGATATTGATGCCCTCACCCCACGGGTTGCTCGCCGAGGACAGGTACGGGCCGAACCGGGGCAGGTAGTTGCCCGACGGGCCCAGGTGGTTGAACACCGCATCGATCAGCACCCCCAGGCCGCGGGCATGGCAGGCGTCGACGAAGGAGACCAGCCCGTCGGGCCCGCCGTAGGGTTCGTGCACGGCGTACCACAGCACCCCGTCGTAACCCCAGCCGTGGGTCCCGGAAAACGCGTTGACCGGCATCAGCTCGACGAAGTCGACGCCCAGATCGACCAGGTAGCCCAGTTTTTCGATCGCGGCGGCGAAGGTGCCAGCCGGGGTGAAGGTGCCCACATGCAGCTCGTAGATCACCGCGCCGTGGACCGGGCGGCCGGCCCAGTCGCCGTCGGTCCAGGTCGCCGACGCGGGATCCCACAGCTGGGACCGGGCGTGCACCCCGTCGGGTTGCCGCGGCGACCGCGGGTCCGGCAGCACCGTGGGGTCGTCGTCGAGGACAAAGCCGTACCGGGCCTCGGGTGCGGCGTCGACGGTGATCCGCCACCACCCGTCGGTGTAGGGCGTCATCGGGTACTGCGCATCGCCGACGTCGAGGTGCACCTGCTCGGGTTTGGGTGCCCACACCGCGAATTCAGGCATCGGTGCGCTCCAGCAGGGTCACCGGCATGCTCGCGAACAAGTCGGCCGCCGGGGTGGGGCCGGTCCAGCGGGTGTCGGTGAGCCGGTCGGTCCAGCCGCCGGGGGGCAGCGCCAGGGTGGTGTCGCCCCAGCCGGTGTCGGCCAGCCGCACCGTCCAGCGGCTGACCGCCACCACGACGTCCTCGCCGCGACCGAACCCCACCACGTGCTCGGCGGCCGGCCCGGCCGCCAGCACCGGGCGACAGCCGCCGCGCAGGAAGGTGTCCGGGCGGGCGCGGCGCATCCGTAGCGCGGCGCGCACCACCCGGATCTTGGGATGGGTCAGCGACTTCAGCGCCGCGCGCCGCTCCGCGTAGTCGACCGGGCGGCGATTGTCCGGGTCGACCAGGCTGTCCTCCCACAGCTCGCTGCCCTGGTAGACGTCGGGGATGCCCGGGGCGGTCAGCGCCAGCAGTTTTTGGCCCAGCGCGTCGCTCTCGGCGTGCGGGTGGAGTTCGGTGACCAGCGCGGTCAGCTCACCGGCCAGCGGACCGTCGAGCACGGTGTCCAGCCACCGGTGCACCGCAGCCTCGAAGTCCGGGTCCGGATCCTGCCAGCTGGTGCGCCGCGCGGCCTCGCGGGTCGCCTTCTCGGTGTACCCGTGCAGCCGGTCGCGCAGCGCAGCGGTGATTGCGCCATCCACCGGCCACACCCCGAAGATGTTCTGCCACAGGAACAGTCCGGTTGCCGCGTCGGGGCAGGGGGCAATGGTCTCGGCGTGGGCGACGAACTGCGCCCAGCGCGACGGCACCTGGGACAACACCCCGATCCGGGCCCGCACATCCTCGCCGCGTTTGGTGTCGTGGGTGGTCAGCGTGGTCATCGCCTGCGGCCACAGCCGCGCCCGGGTGGCGGCACGCTGATGAAACTCCGCCGCCCCCACTCCGAACCGCTGCGGGTCACCCCCGACCTCGTTGAGGGACACCAGCCGGGCGTCGCGGTAGAACAGGCAGTCCTCGCTCGCCTTGGCGGTCACCGCACCGCACAGCTGCTGTAAGCGGGCCGCCGGCTCGCCGCCGGCGGCGATCGCGGCCGCCACCAGTTGGAGCGGTGCACCCAGATCCGGTGCCGCGGCTTCGGTTTCGGCCAGCGCGGTGGGCAGCACGGCGGCCAGCCCGCGGTAATCGCAACGGTAGACGTCGATGCGGCTGAGCAGGGCGGCCAGCGCGTCCGGCAACCGCGGATGGTCGGCGCCGGCGTCCGCCACCACGCAGCGCCGCAGCCGGTGCAGCTCGGCGGCCAGGGTGTCGGTGGCGGTGTCGACCTTGAGGTCGCGCAGCACACCGGGGTCGTCGACGCCGGCCAGCGCGGTCAGCGCGGCGGCCCCGGACGGATCGAGGAAAATCCCGCCGAGCTCCCGCAACGCGTCGTAGCCGGTGGTCCCGGCCACCGGCAGGGTGGGTTCCAGCGCTTCGTCGGCGGCCAGGATCTTCTCGATGACGATCCAGGTGTCCGGGCCGAGCAGTTCCCGCAGCCAGCGCAGGTAGCCGGCCGGGTCGGCCAACCCGTCGGGGTGGTCGATGCGCACCCCGTCGACCAGGCCTTCGGTCACCCAGCGGGCCACCTCGGTGTGGGTGGCGTCGAACACCGCGCGGTCCTCCTGCCGCAGCCCGGCCAGCGAGGTGATCGAAAAGAACCGGCGATATCCGCACACGCCGCGCCGCCAGCCCACCAACCGGTAGTGCTGCCGGTCGTGGACTTGCCGGCCGGTGCCCGCGCCGGTGCCCGGGGCGATCGGCAGGACCAGGTCACCCAACCGCAGCCGCTCACCGTCGACCGTGAGGTCGGCGACGTCGTCGTCGGAACCCAACAGCGGCAACACGATCCGGCCGTCGTCGAGGTCCCAATCGATGTCGAAGAACTGCGCGTATGCCGAGGAACGGCCATACCGCAGCACATCCCACCACCAGCGGTTTTGCTCGGGCCGGTCCACGCCGACGTGGTTGGGCACGATATCGATGATCAGCCCCATCCCGCGAGCGCGCGCAGCCGCCGACAACCGCGCCAAACCCTCGGGGCCGCCCAGTTCGGCGGACACGGTGGTCGGATCGGTGACGTCGTAGCCGTGGCTCGACCCGGTCACCGCGGTCAAGATGGGGGACAGGTACAGATGCGACACCCCGAGCTCGTCGAGATAATCGAGCAGGTTCTGTGCGTCGGCGAAGGTGAACGCGAACCCGCTATCCGGGCCCCGCAGCTGTAAACGGTAGGTGGACAGTACCGGAAAAACCATCGCTCACAGCGTCTTACGCAAGATCATCAGCGAGCGCGCGGGCAGCGTGATCGTCGCGCCGGCCGGTACCACCGTGTCGGTGGCGCCGACCGCGTCGGTGGTGTCCAACTCCGCCGTCCACTGCTGGGCGTAGTCGTCGTTGGGCGTGACGAAGTCCACCGCCGCGTCATGGGCGTTGAAGCACAACAGGAACGAGTCGTCGACCACCCGCTCGCCGCGCGCGTCGGGTTCGGGCAGCGCATCGCCGTTGAGGAACACCATCACGCACTTGCCGAACTCGCTGTCCCAGTCCTGCTGGGTCATTTCCTCGCCGGCCGGGGTCAACCAGGCGATATCGCGGACCTCGTCGCCGCTGCGGATCGGTCGGCCTTCAAAGAACCGACGGCGGCGAAACACCGGATGGTCGCGGCGCAACGCGGTCGCCTTGCGGGTGAAGTCCAGCAGGTCGGCGTTCTTCTCGGCCAGCGACCAGTCCATCCAGGACAATTCGGAGTCCTGACAGTAGACGTTGTTGTTGCCGCGCTGGGTGCGGCCGAACTCGTCGCCGTGCGCGATCATCGGGGTGCCCTGGCTGACCATCAAGGTGGCCATGATGTTGCGGATCTGCCGGGCCCGCAGCGCCAGGATGTCCGGGTCGTCGGTGGGGCCCTCGACGCCGCAGTTCCAGGACCGGTTGTAGCTTTCGCCGTCGCGATTGTCTTCGCCGTTGGCTTCGTTGTGCTTCTCGTTGTAGCTGACCAGGTCGGTCAGGGTGAACCCGTCATGGCAGGTGACGAAATTGATGCTGGCGCTGGGGCGGCGCCCGGTGGCCTCGTACAAATCCGAGGACCCGGTCAGCCGGGAGGCGAACTCGCCGAGCGTCTCGGGTTCGCCGCGCCAATAGTCACGCACCGTGTCGCGGTACTTCCCGTTCCACTCGGTCCATAAACCGGGAAAGTTGCCGACCTGGTAGCCGCCCTCGCCGACATCCCACGGCTCGGCGATCAGCTTGACCTGGCTGACCACCGGATCCTGCTGCACCAGGTCGAAGAACGCGCTCAGCCGGTCGACGTCGTGCAGTTCGCGGGCCAGCGTGGAGGCCAGGTCGAACCGGAACCCGTCGACGTGCATTTCGGTCACCCAGTAGCGCAGCGAATCCATGATCAGTTGCAGGGTGTGCGGGTTGCGGGCGTTGAGGCTGTTGCCGGTGCCGGTGTAGTCCTTGTAGAAGCGCGGATCGTCGTCGGCGAGCCGGTAGTAGGCCGCGTTGTCGATGCCCCGGAAATTGATCGTCGGCCCCAGATGGTTGCCCTCGGCGGTGTGGTTGTAGACCACGTCGAGGATGACCTCGATGCCCGCCTCGTGGAAGGTGCGCACCATCGCCTTGAACTCGGCCACCGCACCGCCGGCGTGGCGGCTGGCCGCGTATTGGTTGTGCGGCGCGAAGAAGCCGAAGGTGTTGTAACCCCAGTAGTTCCGCAGGCCCAGCTCCAGCAGCCGGTGGTCGTGCAGGAACTGGTGCACCGGCATCAGCTCGATGGCCGTGACATTCAACGAATCCAGGTGATCGATGATCACCGGGTGGGCCAGGCCCGCGTAGGTGCCGCGCTGTTCCTCGGGGATGCCGGGGTGGGTCTGGGTCATGCCCTTGACGTGGGCCTCGTAGATGACCGTCTCGTGATAGGGGGTGCGCGGCGCCCGGTCCGACGCCCAGTCGAAATACGGGTTGATCACCACGCTGGTCATGGTGTGGCCCAGCGAGTCGACCATCGGCGGGGTGCCGGTGTCGGACGGGTCGCCCGCCGCGGCCGCCATGTCGTAGGAGAACAGCGCCTGGGTGAAGTCGAAGTCGCCGTGGAACGCTTTCCCGTACGGGTCCAGCAGCAGCTTGCTCGAGTCACAGCGGTGCCCGGCGGCGGGGTCCCATGAGCCGTGCACCCGGAATCCGTACCGCTGCCCGGGCCCGATGGTCGGCAGGTAGGCGTGCCAGACGTAGCCGTCCACCTCGCCCAGGTCGATCCGGGTCTCGCTGCCGTCCTTACCGATCAGGCACAACTCGACCCGCTCGGCGATCTCGGAGAACAGGGCAAAATTCGTGCCGGCGCCGTCGTAGGTGGCACCCAGCGGGTAACTGCTGCCCGGCCACACGGCGCTGACCGCGGGCCCGCTACCGGTCTCCGCTGGCTGGGTCACTGACTCATTGGACGGCACGAGTCGACTTTATCCGGGTCGGGGGGAAAGCGAGCGCGATGTCACCACCAGCCCGTGGCCGCGGCGATCTGCCGGCCCAGCTCGCCGGACATGGTGCGCACGTAGGTGGCCGACAGGTGATGAGAGTCGTGGTAGATCAGCACATTTCCCTCCACCGCGCGACACATCTCGTGACGGCACAACGCGTCGGACATGTCCAACGGCTTGAGCAGCGGGAACTGTCCGACGAAGTCAAGGGTGGGGTTGTGGTCGGACAGCACCTCGGCGCGCTTCATGCCGCAGGACACCGCGTTGCCGCCGTCGGCCAGGCAGTCCGCGGGCTCGAACGGGCCACCGTCTCGCACCAACCACGGGGTGTCCCGCATGGCGAGCACCGGGATGTTGTTGTCGGACAGCGTCTGCCAAATCCCGACGTAGCTTGCCGGCATCACGTCGCCGGGTTTGATGTTCCACGGCCGCGTCGACGTGGTGAACACGTAGTCCGGCCGGTCGGCGACCAGCTTGGCCATCGTTTGCTGCACCCAGTCGTGGCACTGCGGGTAGGGGGCGTTGTTGCCCATGATCAGTGGCACTTCCTCGGTGGACAGCGGGCAGCCCATCTTGAGGTAGGTCACCACCTTGAAGTGGTGCATGCGGCCGAGCAGGTCCAGCGCGGTGAGCCAGTGTTCGGCGTGCGAGCCGCCGGCTAGGGCGATGGTGCGGGTGGCGTCGGTGTCCCCGTAGCTGCAGTTGATGATCGCCGGATTCTTGAAGTCGCTGATGCATCCGTCTTTGGTCGACGGCGGCAGGTCCTTTTTGACCTCCAGCACGGTGGGGCGCATCCGCAGCTTGGGCACTCGGGCGTGTTTGATCAGTGCCCGCGCGCCGGGGTAGTCGTGGGCGCTGAGCCCGGACAGCTCCTTGCCGTTGGCGCGCTGCACGGTGACGTGTTCACGCCAGGTGAACGACGTCGCGGTCAGCGCCACCCCGAGCAGCACCACCGTCGAGCCGAGCGCGATCGTCGGTCGGCGCAACCGCACCCGCCACGGAATCTTCGGCGTCGGGTGCGCGGCCGTGGCCGGCCCGCGGTACCGCAGCGGATCCTCGACGAAGCGCAGGGTCAGGTAGGCCAGCACCCCGGAGACCAGCAGGATCGCGGTGCCCTCGAGGAAGTTGGCGTGCCGGTGGCCGGTGTAGGACAACCAGAAGATGAGCAGCGGCCAGTGCCACAAATACAGCGAGTAGGCCATGGCGCCCAGCGTCATCAACGGGGCCGCCGCCAACAGCCGGTTGGGCAACGGCATCCGGTCGCTGGTGCTGGGGTGGGCGTGCCGGTTGGCCCCGGCCAGGATGAACAGCACCGTCGCCCCGACCGGCACCAGCGTCCAGGGTCCGGGGAACTCCTTGACGCCGTTGATCAGTGCCCCGCAGGACAGGATCGCGCCCAGCGCCACCGTGGCGATCAGGGTGCGCAACCACAGCGGCCAGCGGATGTAGGGGACCAGCGCACCGGCGAGCGCCCCGATCAGCAATTCCCAGGCCCGGGCGAAGCTGTTGTAGTAGGCCTGAGCCTGATCGGCCTGGTGCGCGAAGATCGCGTACACGAACGACGCCACCGTCAGCGCGGTGAGCAACACCACGAACGCCGCCCGCAGCCGGCCGCCCAGCGGCCGGCGAAACAGGTAGGCGAAGCCGAAAACCAGCACCAGGAAGGCGATGTAGAACTGGCCCTGCACCGACATCGACCAGATGTGCTGGAGCGGACTGACCGCCTCACCGGCGCGCAGATAGTCGGCCACGGTGTGCGACAGTTCCCAGTTCTGGTAGTACCCCAGGCTGGCCAGGCTCTGGTCGGCGAACGTCTCCCAGCGGGTCTGCGGCTGCACCAGGATGGTGAGCACCCCGGATGCGGCCAGCACCACGACCAGCGCCGGCAGCAGCCGGCGGACCAGTCGGGTGACTTGCGGTGTCAGCGCCAGCGACGACGCCGGGTTGAGCGCGGCACGCAACAGCTTGCCGCCAAAAAAGAAGCCGGACAGGGCCAAAAACACGTCGACGCCGCCGGAGACCCGGCCGAACCAGACGTGAAACATGGCGACCAGGGCGATCGCGATACCGCGCAGGCCGTCGAGATCGTGACGGTAAAAACCGCTTGTCCGAGTCCCCATCGCGGCGTCGGGGGCGGGCGCCGGAACGGTCGCACGCGTCGGCCGGGGCGCGGTGAGGGTCAGCATGATCGCCAGACAATCTACCTAATCTGCGGTCTGTCACCCGAGCACCATGACGGCCGAACGGCTGTGAAATCCCCCTCGTTGACCTGAGATCGGGGGTTTGCGTTTGCTCGCCACCTGCCCGCCAGACATGACCCACCGGGGCCGGGGTGCGCACGCCGGTGGCATCCGTGGCATGCCGGGATCGGCGATCCGCCGCGCCGCCGGGTCCAAGACAGCAAATTAGTGCCGCAAATGACCATCGCCCGGACCCACCTAGATGTTTACTGAGCGAGCCGCGGCGGCAGACGCTAGTGGTCCCGCTAGTGCGGCAGAATGCCGGTGCTGATGGTCCTGAAATAGCAGTTCAGGGTCGGTATTAGGTCAACAGCGTCCAACTTTCCGGAATTTTTGTTGCCGTTAAGCCTACTCTCAAGTAATGTACGCGGCATCTGCTGTGGCATAGGTCACAGCGACCTCACAGCAAAGGAGAAGTTTCGTGCAACCAGCACTGAACCTCGCAGCGGGCGACGGTGTCGTGGCCTTGGGTGCGCCGCGCTCGACCGCCCGGCTGCGGCCCTACCTGGCTGCGGGGGTCGCCCTGGCGGGCGCGAGCCTGATCGCCATCGGCCCGGCGGCGCCGACGATGGCCGGGATGCAGGAGCGCGCGGTGGAACTGGCCAGCGCGGCGGACCTAATCGCGAGTGTGCCCAACCCGGTCACCGAGTGGCTCAACGTCTTTTCGGGGGCGTTCACCAACGTCACGCAGATCGGACAAGAGATCCTGGCCGACCCGCTGCCGATCCTGACCCAGGTGCTGCACAACCAGATCGGTTTCGCCGACACGCTGGTCACCAATGGGCAAAGCATCGCCGGCACCCTGGGCGAGTTCTTGGTGCAGAGTTTGCCGCAGGCGCTGCAAGCGCTGGTCAGCGGCATCGCGTCCGGCGATATCAGCGACGCGGTCAGCAACTTCAACTCCGACCTGCTGCTGGGCCTGCTGCCGGTCGCATTTCCGCTGCAAACCATCCTCGGGATTCCTCAAGAGATGGCGCAGAATCTGACCAATGCGCTCGGCACCTTGCCGGGTGTCGGATTAAGTGCGCTGCTCGCCCCGGTGGGCGTGCTGTTCGGCACCACGCAGGCGCTGGCCGACAGCGCCCAATCGGTGGTCGACGCATTCGGTGCCGGTCAGCCGTTGGCGGCGTTCACCGATCTGCTCAATATCCCGGCCGTGGTCACCGGCGCGCTGCTCAACGGGTACTCCACGGAATTCGTCGACTACACCGGGCTGCTCAGCTCGGGCGCCAGCGTGGCGGGCTCGGGCATTCTCTACGACTTCCTGGTTCAGTTTCCCCAGGAGATCGCGCAGGCGCTGGGGGCGTCGTCGGCCGACGCGCTGGACCCGACGTCAATGGTGGCCGACCTGGGATCGCTGATCGCCAGCATCTTCACCGCGTTCTGAGTCCGGACCCCCAAGCCGTGGGCATCCTTTCCGCGGCGTCCCCCACCGCGGGAAGGATGCCCACCATCACCGCCGCGATTACCCGGTGATGATGCGGGTCAGGTAGGGCGTCATGTTGGTGGTGCGCGCGGCGGAGACGGTGACCGCGGGCTCGGTGGCCTCGATCATCTGCCCGTTGCCCAGGTAGATCGCCACGCTCTGGCTGCCGCCGGGCCCGAAGCAGATCAGGTCGCCGGGGCGGGCCTGCGCCGGCGGGACCTTTTGGCCGACGTTGCACTGCTCGCCCGAGGTCCGCGGCATCTTGATCCCGGCCGCGGCGAAGCTGTACTGCACCAGGCCCGAGGAGTCGAAGCCCACCGTGCCACTGCTCGGCGAGGTGGCGGTGCCCGGAGCTATGCCGGTACCCGGAACTCCGGCGGTGCCGGGGGCAGTGCCGGGCAAGGTCGCCGTGCCGGTCCGCGGCAGGGTGGCACCGGGAGCGGTGGCCGTGCTCGGGAAGCCCGTCGTGCCGGGGAAGGTCGAGGTGCCCGGAACGGTCGCGGACGTTTGCCGGGCGCCGCTGGTGGGCCCCGAGGTGTTACCGCCGCCGTAGACGTACGGCACCCCCCGCTGGGAAAGGGCCCGCTGGATCACGGAGTTGATGGCCTGTGACGACGATCCGGGAACGGCGTTCGCGAGACCGGGTGCGGTCATCGACAGTGCCAAGCCGATCGCGGCGGCGTAGATGCGTCTCATGAGGATTCCGTTCCATTCACAACAGTCACTACAGACACTTCTACAACATAGGGAGGGGTCAGCGTATAGGTCGGCCGGAGTAGAGAGGCGAATTTTGCCGGACCGTGACCGACTGGTGATCCAGTCTGGGGCACTACGCTCGATCTCCGTGGCCACGGCGACTCCCCAGGCGAACCCCAGGTTGAGCCCGGAGCAGATCAGCGCGATCGACGCCGCCCATCTGTGGCACCCGTACAGCACGATCGGCGCCGAGGCCGTGCCGCCGGTGGTGGCGGTGGCGGCCCGCGGCGCCTGGCTGACGCTGAGCCGCGACGGTCGGTCGATCGAGGTGCTGGACGGGATGAGTTCGTGGTGGACCGCGATCCACGGCCACGGCCACCCGGTGCTGGACGCGGCGGTGACGGCGCAGCTGGCCACCATGAACCACGTCATGTTCGGCGGCCTCACCCACGAACCCGCCGCCCGGCTGGCGCAACTGCTGGTGCAGATCACCCCCGCCGGGTTGGACACCGTGTTTCTCTCCGACTCCGGCTCGGTGTCGGTGGAGGTGGCCACGAAAATGGCGCTGCAGTACTGGCGGGCCCGCGGCATGCCGGGCAAGCGCCGGCTGATGACCTGGCGGGGCGGCTACCACGGCGACACCTTCATGCCGATGAGCATCTGCGACCCCGACGGCGGCATGCACTCGCTGTGGACCGACATCCTGGCCCGCCAGGTTTTCGCCCCGCAGGTGCCGCGCGACTACGACCCCGACTACACCGCGGCGTTCGAGGCGCAGCTGGCCGCCCACGTCGCCGAGCTGGCCGCGGTGGTCGTCGAACCGGTGGTGCAGGGCGCCGGCGGCATGCGCTTCCACGACCCCCGGTACCTGCGCGACCTGCGCGCCATCTGCGATCGGCACGACGTGTTGCTGGTCTTCGACGAGATCGCCACCGGGTTCGGTCGCACCGGTGAACTGTTCGCCGCCGACCACGCCGGCGTCAGCCCCGACATCATGTGCGTCGGCAAGGCCCTGACCGGCGGCTATCTCACCCTGGCCGCCACCTTGTGCAGCACCGAGATCGCGCACACCATCAGCTCCGGTGAGGCCGGCGCCCTGATGCATGGGCCCACCTTCATGGCCAACCCGCTGGCGTGCGCGGTGTCGGTGGCCAGCACCGAGCTGCTGCTGGGCCAGGACTGGCGCTCGACCGTCGCGCAGATCGGCGCCGGGTTGACCGCCGCGCTCGAGCCGGCGCGCGCCCTGCCCGGGGTGGCCGACGTGCGGGTCCGCGGCGCGATCGGCGTCATCGAACTGCACGCGCCGGTGGATTTGGCCGCGGCCACCCCGGTGGCGCTGGACCACGGCGTGTGGCTGCGCCCCTTCCGCAACCTGGTGTACGCCATGCCGCCCTACATCTGCACGCCCGAGGAGATCGCCCAGCTCGGCTCGGCAATGGTCGCCGTCGCCGGTGCAGTAACCTAAACGGTGTTCAAGTCTGGTCGAGGGAGCATCGGGTGACGCGTACGGGTCTTTCCCCGCTGGCCTGGCTGGCCGAGGTGGAGCAACGGCGCCGCCAGGCCGGGCTGCGGCGCACGCTGAGGGCCCGGCCCGCTGTGGCCACCGAGCTGGACCTGGCGTCCAACGACTACCTCGGGCTGTCGCAGCATCCGACGGTCATCGCCGGCGGGGTGGAGGCGCTGCACACCTGGGGCGCCGGCGCCGGCGGATCCCGGCTGGTGACCGGCAACACCGAGCTGCATGAGGAATTCGAACAGGCGTTGGCCGACTTCATCGGTGCCCCATCGGGTTTGGTGTTCTCCTCCGGGTATGCCGCCAATATCGGGGCCCTGGTCAGCCTGTCGGGTCCGGGCGCGCTGGTGGTGTCCGATGCCTACTCGCACGCGTCGCTGGTGGACGCCTGCCGGCTGTCCCGGGCGCGGGTGGCGATCACACCGCACCGCGATGTCGACGCGGTCGCGGCGGCGCTGGCCGGGCGCGATGAGGAGCGGGCGGTCGTCGTCACCGAATCGGTGTTCTCCGCCGACGGTGCGCTGGCCCCGCTGCGGGAACTGCACGAGGTGTGCCGCCGCCACGGCGCGGTCCTGCTGGTCGACGAGGCGCACGGGCTCGGGGTCCGCGGCGACGGCGGGCGCGGGCTGCTGCACGAGGTCGGGCTGGCCGGGGCGCCCGACGTGGTGATGACGACGACGCTGTCCAAGGCGCTGGGCAGCCAGGGCGGTGTGGTGCTGGGGCCCACCGCGGTGCGCGACCACCTGATCGACGCCGCCCGGACCTTCATCTTCGACACCGGGTTGGCGCCGGCGGCCGTCGGTGCGGCGGGGGCGGCGCTGCGGGTGCTGGCCGCCGAACCATGGCGCGCCGAGGCGGTGCTGCAGCACGCCGGCCTGCTGGCGAGGATCTGCGACGTTCCCGACGTGCCGCAGTCCGCGGTGGTGTCGGTGATCCTCGGCGATCCGGAGGTGGCGGTGGCCGCCGCGACCGCCTGCCTGGACGCCGGGGTGCGGGTGGGCTGCTTCCGCCCGCCGACGGTGCCCGCCGGGACCTCGCGGCTGCGGCTGACCGCCCGCGCCTCGTTGGACGCCGACGAACTGGAGCTGGCGCGCCGGGTGCTGACCGACGTGCTGTCGGCCACCGGGCGATGAGCGTCCTGGTCGTCACCGGCACCGGCACCGGCGTCGGCAAAACCATCGCCACCGCGGCGCTGGCCAGCTGCGCCCGGCGGGCCGGCCTGGACGTGGTGGGGTGCAAACGGGTGCAGACCGGCACCG